>CAIUWU010000126.1 GCA_903902945.1 uncultured Pseudomonadota bacterium | reverse complement strand
GCCCATTCCAAAGCAATTTTAGTTTTGCCACATCCGGCAGGCCCTGCAAGAACGGCGACATTTGGCACCTTGCTGAGCTTCTGTGCCACTTCATGTTGCTTATTACTGCGTTCACCTTGAGGAAAGCGGGTTAAGCAACTCTCAATATGCGAACACAGTGTTGACTCCAATAACAGCGTCTCGTGAATGATATTCGACAAGCTGTTGTGCTTAATGTGATCGTGCAATTCAGACGCTGACAAAGCAGAAACCAAGCGATCAGCTGAAATCACACAAGCTCTGATGATGTTGTTAAAAGCGTTTTCCTGAATTTGTTGCTGGAAGTTTTCGATACGCTCGTCGCTCTCATAATTTTTAAAAGATGGTAAAGGCTTGGCTTTTTTATCCGCTATCAAAACCTCTAAATCAACTGTCTCGTTATAAATTTTTGCCAGCAACGAACTATCAATACCACGATAGCTAGAATCCATTGCACTTAACTCCTGCAACAACGTTTGGGCTTTCTTCACCAATTCGGCAAAATTAAGGTTGGTTAGATTGCCTGATAGTTTTTTATGTATACCGCCAAACGTTGCAAAATCTAGGTCTTTTTCTTTGCGATAAGGCTTAGCGTGATGCCAGTAAATAGCATGTTTAATCGCGCTTTTGTTTGCGGTATTGATGTCTTTAAAGCCAATCGGATCAAGCAATTCATACAACAACACAGAGATTTCATTATGGCGAGGATGTTTATCAAAACTGAATTTACTATCGTCGATGTGTTGCCCATCTTCGGCGACAAAATTTTTCTTCTTGGGATTGATCGCCCATTCCTGAAATACCGGATCAATCTTGCCGATGTCATGCAGGCACCCGGCAACAAAAATGGCTTCTGAATGGTCATTATTAGTAATCAATCGTCGATGTAATTGCTCCGCCACATAGCCAACGGCATACAAATGCTCAGCCAAAGTTTGTAAGTGTGTATTGGCATACAGCCAGTTTGGATTGGGTTTATCTCTGGGTATATCCATAAATAACTCTTTGGTCGTGGTATTAACGGGCACTATGCCCTGTGCATTGAAATGATCTCGATTCCCCACAATCCAAACCAACTCACTCCGACTGCGCGACCTAATCCAATGACAAGACACGGCGGTATTTTTGGTCGCTGTTTTCCGCAGCAGTTTTTTCACTGCGATCAGGCCGTCTTCGGTGATGACGGTTTGCCAGGTGTTGTCGCCAATGCGGTTGGCGAAGGCATCAAGCACACGACGGGTGCGGTTGAGGGCTTTTTTCTGGCATTGGCTGACGAAGGTGACCATCATGGTTATTTCCCCTCCCCCAAGCCTTCGAAAACGGCTCCCGGTGCTGTTCTACCTTCTGCATCTCCCGCAGACAGAGGCGGATTTAAAGCGGCTTGTTTAACCTGCTCAAACATAAAATCCAATGCTTTATGTTCAGTAAATTTTTGCAGGATTTGCTGACGAAATTCTTGTTCAGTCATTGTTTCTTTGGCGCAGACAAACGCCCAAGGCAGGACAATCGCATCTTTGATAAGGTCGGCTACGTCAAACACTAAGGCACCGCGCCGGGTTTTGCCGTGCATGACAGCGAAGCCGTGCGGAATGCCGAGCACCCAAAGCGTGGTAGCCGCCAAGCCATAGGCCAGATAGTTACCGTGGTTTAAAAAGCCGTTAGCGAGATCGGTGGCGTCATGATCACGGCTGAAGTCGCTGTACTGGGTGGCTTGGGCGGCGTAGCGATAGAGTTGTTTGGTGAGCAGGGCTTCGCGTTGCAGCAGGTCGCCGGTTTTTTCGGCGCTGGCTATGCCGTTGCGGTAGCTGTCTAACGCACTGGCAATAGCACTGTCGTCGATGAAGATATTCTCGGCCTTGAGTTCGCGGTCTTTGCGCCAGATTTGCTGGATGTAGTCGATACGCGCTTGTTGAAAGGCTTTGGCGACCTGCAGCCGTTGGCTGTCGTCAAACCAGAACTTTAGCCAGCCTTGCACATATTCGGTGGGACGATACTCGCTTTGCGGAGTCAACCATTCGATTTCGCTGCCCATGAACAGTGGTGTGCCACCGCCACCACAAAAGCCGACCAACATTCCGGCACTGGCTAACATGCGCATGGCGGCTTGGGTGATGGAGGTACCGGTACCCAGCATGACCACAGTGGTATTGGCGATAGGAATATTCCAATAAAGATTTTCGTCTTTGGCTTCGGTGAGGTACAACACGCGCCCATCTTTCTGCATAACCCGGCATTTTTCCAGGTAGTAGATATTGGCGCGTTTGGAATGCAGGATGGCTTTGAGGTCGGTTAAGTTGTCCATTACCCAATAATCCAGAAGAGTCTGCCCCAAGCCGATAATGACCGGAGATAGGTTGAGATATCATGCTGGCTCAGGCAACAGCAAGCAAAACAGGCGACACCATAACAGATCCGTTATTTCATGAAATCATCCATTTTAATGAGTGCCACCCAGAACGACCTCGATAAACGGACTCGAATCAGTAACGACGGCAGCAAAAACCACCTGAGCTGCTGATGCAGACAAGCTCAGGTAACTATTGAATGAAGGGGGCCTGATCAGGCAGGGCTGATCAGCAAAAGCGTAACCCGCATAAGGGCCACACGCTGGATATTTAAGCTAAAAACGAACAGCAATAATCGGTTGCGGTTTTGACTTTCATGGTGAAGCTGGCGTTGCCGTCGACGTTAAAGGATTCACCACCCTGCACTGCCTGCCATTCGCTCTGACCGGGCAGCAATACATCCAGTTCGCCAGCCAGAATTTCCATGATTTCAGGAGCCCCGGTGTTGAACGTGTATTCACCGGGTTGCATGAAACCCAGGGTTTTGCTGGAACCGTCAGCAAAGCGAATGGTGCGGCTGTTTACTTTGCCATCGAAATAGACATTGGCTTTTTTGACGATAGTAACGTTGTTAAATTCTGACATATTCAATTTTCTGGCTATAAAAAAAGGACGGCAATCATAGCAGATCGCCCAGTTTAGCCATAACAAAAAGCCGGGGCGCACTGGCTTTATCAGATTGACTGCAGATCTGTTCGACCGAAAAACGCTGCCGTTCGAGTTGCTCGGCCCAGGCCGCCACCTGCGCCGCTTCCTGATCGCCGCCGGCATGACCCGGATAAACCATCACCGTCAGCATCCCGCCATCGGCTAACAGTTGGCTGGCTGCGGCCAAGGCTTGCAAGGTGCTGTCGGTTTGGGTGATCAGACTTTTATCGGCACCGGGCAGATAGCCCAGATTAAACATGATGGCTTTGATCCGGCCCTGATACACAGCCGGAATCTGCGCCTGCATCTCGGCATGACTGTTTAAAAACAGGCTGATGACAGGCAGCTGGTTCAAGGTTTCTAATCGCTGACGACTGTTAGCCAGCGCCGCCGGCTGCACATCAAAGCCAAATAAATGTCCTGAGGGGCCAATGGATTGCGCCAGAAACCACGCATCGTGTCCATTACCCAGCGTGGCATCAATGACGGCATCGCCGGGTTGGAGGCAGCTCGCAAGCCGTTGATGGGCGATTTCCGCCAGGGATATTCGACTCATAAAAAACGCTGGATGTTGCAATGGCCCGGCAAAGGCCGGCCTTGTTGAAAATAGGCGATCAATTGCTGGGCATACCAGGGAATCGCCAGGCTGCCCTTGGCGCCGAAGCCGTTAAACACACATAACTGCGGCAACGCCGGATGACTACCGATAAAAGGTTGTTTATCGCGGGTAGCCGGCCTGATGCCGACCCGTTGCCCGGTCAGCTTTAGCGGCCCCAGCGCCGGCATCACCGCCTGTAAACTGGCCAACAACTGCTGTCTGGCCGATGCGGTCGGCAAGCCGTCCAAAATCTGATTATCAAAAGTGGCACCGGTTTTAAAGCTGCCATCGGCTTGCGGCAGCAGCCAGTGCCCGTAATTGATGATCTGCGGCGGCAATAGCGTAGCAGCGACGGCGCTAACAATCTCCCCTTGCACCACCTGAAACGGCAAATTGCCAAACCACGGATTACGACGGCCCTGATGGCCTTCGCAAAATACTAACCATCGCGGTTGCAGTTCCCGCCATTGCAAACGCGGCTGCACGGTCAGCTGCTGATAATCAAACCGGCCGCACTGATAGCTTTGTCTGTCGATCAGCCACTGTCTGAGCGCGGCCAGTAAAGCCTGGGTGCGCAAGTAGCCGGTTTGCCGTTGTTGCAAACAGCCAAACGGCGCCTGTATTGCCGCCACGTCAGGTAACCAGTCGCCGAGCAGCGTTTGATAATCGGGATCGGCAAGCCGCTGGCGGGCAAACTGATACTGCTGTTCACTCTGCAACACGCGCAGCATCGGCATTTCAATCAAAAATGCCTGTTTGAAATAGCACTCCAGTTGCCGATATAGCGAATGGGCAGCTGCCAGCAGGGTTTCGCTATCGGCACTTTTCAGCAAGCGCAGACCGGTGACTGGATTGATCAGCCCGGCGGCAACCTGGGAGGCATTCTCGGCCCCATCGTCGATCACCAGCACCCGGAAGCCTTGTTCAATCAGCTGCCAGGCCAGCAGACTGCCGGCGAGGCCCTGACCGACGATTAAAACCTCAACCGGCATCAGGGCTTATCTGGCCTGCAAGGCTTGTCCTGCAAACTGTATTCCAGCCCAGCCATCGCGCATGAAGTGGCGGATATTCTGATGATCATCAGCCTCAGGATGTTGCAGTACATCGAGGCGATAATAATCACCGAACAGGCTCAGGGTTTCGGCTACCGACAATTGATGAATCTGCGCAAAAGCGAAGATTTTGCAGGAACCTTCATTACGTCCGGCTTCACTAACGAGCGGATCGGTCACACCGTTACTGAAGGCAGTCGGCTGATAATCATAATGTTCGGCAATAATTGCCATAGTGTCTTGAAAAACCACCGGCTCACCGGCTTTCACCCGTTGTAAAAAAACTGCCAGACTCATGTTTGGGACGCTCCACGCTTCAAGTTAAAAAATTAGGGTAATTTCTGTAACGACTTTAAAAAGGTTGCAGGGTCTTGATAACCAATCACGCGCCGCGTGGTTTGTTCCTGACCATCGGCGCTGTAAAACATAATCCCCGGCGGACCGACCAGATTAAAACGTTTTAACAGGGCTTTGTCGTCATCGTTGTTGTCGGTGACATCGGCCTGTAATAACAGATAGGCACTGAGCCGCTGCTGCACGTTGGGATCGGTAAAGGTATAGGCTTCCAGTTCTTTGCAAGACACGCACCATTCGGCATAAAAATCCAGCATCACTGGCTGCTGCCGGGCGGCGGCCTGCTGTAACTGGGCATCGAGTTCGGCAACGGTTTTAATGCGTTTAAACGCCAGCCTGGCTTTGCTCTCGGCTTTGCCAGCCGCCAAGCCTTGCAGCGGTTGCAGCACATTATGATTGCCGGCACTCAGCCCTATCAGCTCCAGCACACCCAGAATCAGTAAAATCAATCCCAGACCTTTCCATAGCTTGCTCCAGCCGGCTGCCGGCTGTGGCAAGGGTTCGATAGCACCCAGATAAACCGACGGAATAATCAGCAGCATCGCCAGTAACAGCATAGTGACCGGCTCCGGCAGAATCCGTGACAGCATCCACAACGCCACCGCCAGCATAATCACGCCAAACACCGCTTTGGTGGTATTCAGCCAGTTGCCGGCTTTCGGTAGCAGCTTGCCAGCCGAAGCACCGAGCAACAACAACGGCACCCCCATTCCCAGCCCCATCACGAACAAGGCCGATCCGCCCAGCACCACATCGCCGGTCTGACCGATGTAAATCAGCGCTGCGGCCAGCGGTGCGGCGACACAGGGTCCGACGATCAGCGATGATAAAGCGCCCATGATTGCCGCCCCCCAGTAAGAACCATCGCGATGGACTTCACTGGAATTATGCAAGCGCAACTGGACAGCTTGCGGCATCGACAGATGATAAAAATCAAACATCGACAATGACAGCAGAATAAAAATGCCACTGAACAGCGCAATCACCCACGGTTCCTGAAAAGCAGCCTGTAAATTACTGCCGAACAAAGCCGCCAGAATGCCAAAAACGGTGTACATCAGCGCCGATGCCAGCACGTAACTCAGCGACAGTAAAAAGCCTTTACGGCTGCTGATGTTATGGCCATGACCAACGATAATGCCGGACAGAATCGGAATC
>CAIUWU010000125.1 GCA_903902945.1 uncultured Pseudomonadota bacterium | reverse complement strand
GGGCGTTTTTGATCATTGCTATCCAGATCCTGTCTTGCTAATTAAAAGCGTTTTATCAGCCGGTTAGTTGGCGATAATGGCGTTTATGGTTTTTCTTGCAGTTGCATGTTAGAGTCCACACAACAGTTCAATTTTGCACACTCACTCTGATTTTCGGTCAGCGAAACTTTTTAATCATATCACGACACGGCTTGGCTGTCATGCCAAAGGCCAGGGTTTTGGGATTGGCGAAATGGAAACTGAGTATTTATTAATTTCTTCTGAAGCAATATGAAACAACAATTTGATGTAGTGATCGTAGGTGGTGGCATGGTAGGTGCTGCTGTGGCCTGTTGTCTCGGCGACTCTGAGCTGAAGGTTGCTGTGATTGAATCGCAGGTGCCTGAATCATTTGCACCTGAGCAACCCCATGATCTTCGTGTATCGGCCTTAAGTATTGCGTCCAAAAAAATATTGGAGGCAGTCGGTGCCTGGCAAGGCATTGAAAATCGCCGCTGTTGTCCGTTCAAACGGATGCGAGTCTGGGAAACTGCGGGTGATACGACTTTCAATAGCGACGATATCCGCTATCCCGAGCTGGGCTATATTGTCGAGAACCGCATTACCCAGCTAGCTTTACTGGAGCGTTTGCCGGCTTTCTCGAATGTGCAGTTAATGATGCCGGCAACCATTACTAAAATCAGCTATGACGGCGAGGGTGCCGAAATCACCTTGGAAGAGGGGGAGGTTTTATCTGCCAAATTGCTGGTTGCTGCTGATGGCGGGCAGTCCAGAGTCAGGCAGTCGGTAGGAATAGGTGTTACCAGCTGGGATTACAATCAGCATGCACTGGTTATCTATATCGAAACCGCTTATCCGCAACAAGACATTACCTGGCAGCGTTTCGTTTCCAGCGGGCCGCAAGCCTTTTTGCCACTGACCGGGCCTTATGGCTCCTTAGTCTGGTATCAGTCGCCTGATGAAGTCCGGCGTCTGAAAGCGCTGCCTTATGATCAGCTCAAAGCTGAGCTGGTTGCTGCATTTCCGGATTGTCTCGGCGAAGTGAAACAAATTCTGGGAGTTGCCAGCTTTCCATTAAAACGCCAGCATGCCCAGCGTTATATCAAGCCGGGTGTTGCCTTGGTAGGTGATGCTGCGCACATGATCAATCCGTTGGCGGGTCAGGGAGTCAACATTGGTTTGCTGGATGCAGCCGCATTAGCCGAAGTTTTGATTCAGGCAAGCCAGCACGGCAAAGACATTGCCGGACTTGCTGTGTTGCAGCGTTATGAAAGCCTGCGCCGCAATGAAAATCTGAAAATGATGACCGTGATGGATGTGTTTTACCGCTTCTTCAGTAATGACATTCTGCCGGTTAAGGTGTTGAGAAACCTTGGTTTGGGTCTGGCGCAAAGAATCGGTCCGGCGCGAATCAAGGTTATGAAAGCCGCGATGGGACTCGAGGGTAATCTGCCAAGATTGGCAAAAGGCGAGTTATTGATAAGCAAATAAACCTGCTGCAGCGGTGATTGTTGATGAATGCCTTAATCATCAACAATCACGCCTCAAATAAAAACCTTACTGGCAATCGAACTGTTTAGGCCAGTCTTTAAAATTAAATACCTGCCCTTCCAGACGCACTTTTTCAATAGCACTCAGATCCAGATCGGCATAGACCCATTGAGTCTGGTTGTAATCGCCGATAGCCAGAATGCCATTATTGGGAAAGCCCCGGTCAACCGGTGTGTAAATGGCCGCCGCGCCACAATTGACGTCAACTGCTTCCGACCATTCTGCGATACCAACCAGACTGGCTTGCACCACATAGCACTGATTTTCCAGTGCCCGGGCTTGGCAGCCGATCCGCACCCGGTAATAACCGGCTTCGGTATCGGTACAGCTGGGTACCAGAATCAGATTGGCGCCGCGCTCGATTTGCTGCCGGGCATAATGCGGAAATTCGCTGTCATAACAAATGTTGATTGCCATTTTGCCAAAGCGGGTTTCAAACACTTTGATTTCCAGGCCTCTGGAAATATGCCATTGCTCGTTTTCAAAACGGGTCATGGTCAGTTTTTCCTGAAAGCCGATTTCACCTTCCGGTCCGAATAAATAGGCATGATTATGAAATTCACCATTGGCATGCAAGACCGGAAAAGTGCCAGCCTGAATATAGATGTCATGGGCGCTGGCCAGTTCGCTGAATAATTTTAAATAATCAGGCAGTAGTCCCTGTAATGCATGAATCTGGCCTGATAAAGAACTGTAAACTTCTTTAGGAAACAGTGATGCCAGTTCCATGCAGGCGTATTCTGGAAATAACAGAATCTCGGCCTGATTGGCGACAGCGTCTGCTACCCAGCGCCGGGTTTTCTGTTCAAAATTTTCCCAGTTTTCCAGGAAGCCAATATCGTATTGAGCGGTTGCAATTCTAGGCATGGTCGGCTCTTAACCAGAAAGTCATGGGTTTAGGGGTTTCGTCACGGTCATCCAAATCTTTCCAGGTATAAGTAGTTTTTAATTCAGGATGTTTGAAATAGCCGCGTTTATTCCAGAATGCATCCAGCGGTACGTAGTCGGCTGGACGGCGAGGATGGTCGAGCGGGCGTTCTACGCAGCAAAAGCAAATATGCTTGAAGCCGCCCAAGTCGGCTGCATGGGCTTCACGCTGTTCAAAAAAACGCACACCGATGCCGAGGCCACGATAGTTTTTGTTCAGTACCGATTCGCCGCAATAAAAGATGTCGTCAGGGTTGTAGCCGTTTTCGACAAAAGCTTTTTTGACTTCTTCGGTTTCATATTTCATCGGTATGGCAGTCGAAGCGCCGATGATGCTGTCACCGTCAAACGCCAGCACGATGACGCTTTCGGGGCAGTCGATATAGGTCTGCAGATATTTTTTTTCATACTCATAGTCGCCGTCGTATAGGTAAGGAAAGTCGCGGAAGACTTCGATTCGGAGGCGGGCCAGTTCGGGAATGTATTTAACTAAAGCGTTGCCACTCAGGCGCTCGATGCGAATAGCATTAGACATGAATAGTTCTCGTCGATTTCAAAGATAAGCAAAAAAGCCAAGCATTATAACGTCTCTGCGTCAATAAGCGCCGGTTTGGAGTCGTGGAATCAAGTCGTCCAGTGCCAGGCCGCAGCTAGGCACAAAGGTTTGCATGAAAAAGCCCACTTCGGGCAGTTCGGATTGCTCAATCTGTTCGGCAATGCGCTGGGCGGCAATTTCAAACTCCTGATTACCGGCTTTCAGTTCCGCCTGGCATTTTAGATAAGCCGAGATGCGGTCAGCGGCTTTGATGATGTCGTGATGTGAGGCGGGTAAATGCTGCTGAATCAGCAAGGGTTGATAGTCGGTCTGCAAGGCATCGGGTAATAAATGCAGCAACTCCTGTTCCGCCAGTTGTTCGATATGCTTGTAGGCATTCAGAATCGATGGTGAATGATATTTGATCGGCGTCGGCAGATCGCCAGTGATTACTTCACTGGCATCATGATATAACGCCGCAGTAGCAATGGCGTTGGCATCCAGCTGGCCGCCAAAATAACGGTTTTTAATCAGTGCCAGCGCATGAGCAATCACCGCCACTTCCCAGCTGTGTTCCATGACATTTTCAGCATGCGCATTGCGTTTTAGTCCCCAGCGTCTGATCCAGCGGAGTTTGGATAAATAGGCAAAAAAGCTGCTGCTATAAGAAACGGTCATGATTTTGGGTTAAGGGCTTGATGGTTTTTAACAAACACGCAGGCGGCAATGATGGCGGTCTGGCCAATTAGCAAGTTGATCACCGGAAGTGTCATGGCCAGGGCGATAATCGCGCCGAATATCAACATCTGAATCCGATTTTGAGTCATAAACTGTTTTTGCTGATCGAACAGCAGGCCATACTCTTCAAGCGGATAAGCCATGAATTCCATTGCCATGCCCCAGGCAGCAAATAGTGTCCATAGGATAGGGGCAGCCAGGTTAATGACAGGAATTAAAAACAGCACTAACAAGGGTGCCATGCGCAACAGTAGATAGAGACTGCGCTTGGTTTCGGCCCATAACACCTTTTGCCAGGGTTGCTGAGGACCGGGGGTGTGGTTGATGTCGAGAATTTGCAGCGCTTTACTGGTCAGGCGACTATAAAATGGCGCGGCGATCAGGTTGGCCAGCAAGGTAAAGCTGAAAAAACCAATCATCGAAAAACTGATCAATAACAAAGGCCACAAAATCCAGCTCAGCCAGGAAAGCCATTCGGGAATCAGGCTTTGAATTAATCCGGCCACGGTGTAATAACCAATCACGAAGGCAATCGTATACAGTGTGGTGTTGATCAGCAGTGGTATCAGCAAATAGCTGCGCAAACGTTGATCGCTCAGCAGTTTAAGGCCTTGCAGCAGGCAGCTTATCGGGTTGTTGCTTAACAGTTGATTCATGACATTAAACTTTTGACGCCGTTCTGGCCTGGGTTGAGGACTACGCCCCGTTCGGTGACGATGGCCGTAATCAGTTCTGCCGGGGTGACATCGAATACCGGATTCCAGGCGGTCACCAGACTATTAGCTTCGAGATAGCACTCAGGCAGCAATTCTTTGGCGGTGCGCTGCTCGATTTCTATGTGGTCGCCAGTCGGCATTGCAAAGTCAAAAGTAGAAGAGGGGGCGGCTACCATGACTTTGACGCCATGTTGTTTAGCCAGTACCGCCAGTGAATAAGTGCCAATTTTGTTGGCAACATCGCCGTTAGCGGTAATCCGGTCGGCACCGACGATGATCCAGTCGATTTTGCCTGATTTCATCAGCCAGGCGGCGGCGGAGTCGGCGATCAGGGTAGCCGGAATACCATCCTGGGCCAGCTCCCAGACTGTCAGTCTGGCGCCTTGCAGCCAGGGACGGGTTTCATCGGCATAGACTTTGGTCAGCTGGCCGCGATGATGCAGGCTGCGAATCACGCCCAGGGCGGTGCCATAGCCGCCGGTCGCCAGTGCGCCGGCATTGCAGTGAGTTAAAACGGCCGCGTTGCCGCCGATAATATCGGCGCCGTGCTCACCCATCGCCAGATTGGCCGCCAAGTCGTCACTGTGAATCTGTTGGGCGGTTTTTGTCAGTGCTGCAATCGGCTGATCCGGATTCAGAGCTAATGCCTCACGCATCCGGTCCAGCGCCCAGAACAGGTTGACAGCAGTCGGGCGTGAGGCGGCCAGATGATCGATATCGATTTTGACGGCTGTGTGCCAGTCTGGATTGGGGTAGTGCTGGATGGCCGATAACACCACCCCATAAGCGGCGGCGATGCCTATTGCCGGTGCGCCGCGAACCCGCATCGAACGAATGGCTTCGGCCACACCTTCGGCATCTTGGTATTCGTCATAGCAAATTTGTTGCGGTAGCAGGCGTTGGTCCAGTACTTTCAGGCTATGGCCGCTCCATTGCAGCGCTTGTACCGATAATTGCTTGGCTTGGGTCATTGACTAACACACCTCGATAAGATGAATAGGGTTTGAACGGTTATAATCGTTGCAGTTTCAGAAAGGAAAGAATATGCAAGTTGATCTGGTTATAGAAGCGGGGTGGATTATACCCGTTGAGCAGGAATCCGTAATCCACGAAAACTACACTCTGGTGATCGATGAAGGGCGTATTGTCGACTTATTGGCCAGTGATCTGGCTAGGATTCAGTATCAGCCTAGAGTGCGGGAAAGTCGTCCTCAGCATGTCTTGATACCTGGCCTGGTCAATTGCCACACTCATGCCGCCATGACTTTGCTATCGGGCTTTGCTGACGATCTGGGGTTGATGGATTGGCTGCAAAACCATATTTGGCCGGCGGAACAGCAATGGGTCAGCGAGGCGTTTGTCAGAGATGGAACCGATCTGGCGATTGCTCAAATGCTGCGCAGCGGTACTACCTGTTTCAATGATATGTATTTTTTTCCGGAGGTGGTTGCCCAGCAGGCTGTGCGGCAAGGGATTCGAGCTAATATCGGACTGATTATGTTCGATTTTCCTACCGCCTGGGCTAATGATCCCGATCAATATCTCAGCAAGAGTCTGGCGCTGCATCAGCAATTGCGGCATCAGCCCCTGATTAGTATGTCTTTCGCGCCTCATGCGCCCTATACAGTCTCTGACGAGCCGTTGCGTAAATTACTGACTTTTGCCGATGAGCTGGATTTGACTCTGCACATGCATGTCCATGAGACCGCGTTTGAAGTGGCTGATCAGATACAAAAAAGCGGGCAGACACCGTTGCAGCGCTTGCAAGGTTTGGGTTTGTTGACACCGGCGTTTATGGCAGTCCATATGACGCAGCTCGATCAGCAGCAAATCAGCGACTATGCCCAAACCGGTGCGCATATTGTCCATTGCCCGGAATCCAATCTTAAGCTGGCCAGCGGTTTTTGCCCGGTTGCTGATTGTCTGGCAGCCGGTATCAATGTGGCACTGGGGACTGACGGTTCTGCCAGCAATAATGATCTGGATATGCTGGGCGAAATGCGCACTGCCGCATTATTGGCTAAAGCGGTTTCCGGTAACGCAGCAGCGGTGTCAGCGGCGCAGGCGCTGCAAATGGCAACCCTCAACGGTGCTAAGGCGCTGGGGCTCGAGCATGAAATCGGATCGCTGGCGATTGGTAAGGCTGCCGATGTGGTTGCAATTGATTTGTCGGAAATTGAATCGCAGCCCTTGTTCAATCCGTTGTCGCACTTGGTCTATTCTGCCACCCGCCAGCAGGTTAGCGATGTCTGGGTTGCTGGCCAACAGTTGCTGAAACAGCGGCAATTAACCCATATCGATCTTCAGGAATTAAAACAACGCATTACCGGTTGGCGGCAAAAATTAGCAAGCTGATTTCTGGCTGCCCCAATAACCTAGTAATATAGTAAACTATAGACCCAATCACAGGCATCTCACTATGACAGTTACTGATAACGTTCATTTGCACGAAATTCATAAATTTGGTTCTCAGGCCGAGCGCTGGTGGGACCCGAACGGTGAATTCAGAACTTTGCATCAGGTCAATCCGTTAAGGCTGGCTTTCATTGCGCAATACGCCGATTTGCAAGGTAAACAGGTTGTTGATGTCGGTTGTGGTGGCGGTATTCTGACCGAAGGCTTGGTTAAAGCCGGTGCTGATGCCTTGGGCATCGATCTCAGTGAGGAGCTGATCGATATCGCGGATTTGCATGGACTGGAAACCGGTATCTCTGCCAGTTATCAAAAAATCAGTGCCGAAGCGCTGGCCGCTGAACAACCAGCCAGCTTTGATCATGTAACCTGTATGGAAATGTTGGAGCACGTACCCGATCCAGCGTCGATTATCCAAGCCTGCGCAACATTGGTTAAACCGGGCGGCATGGTGTTTTTTTCGACCTTGAACCGCGTACCTAAAGCTTATTTGCTGGCGATTGTTGCGGCGGAATATGTACTAAACATGGTGCCTAAAGGGACTCACGACTATAAGACCTTCATCAAGCCCGCCGAACTGAGTCAGACTGCGCGCCGTGTCGGTCTCGAGTTACAAGGCATCACCGGTATCGAGTACAGTCCGTTCACTAAGCAGTTCAGTCTGGGGCGCGATATTGATGTCAATTACATCGCCGCCTTCAGACGACCCGAATAAAGCATGACCGCTTTCAAACTGGATTGTGTTTTATTTGATCTGGATGGAACGCTGGTGGATACGGCGCCCGATTTGATTGCCTGTCTCAATAAAACCTTGCAGGCACACGATTTTGCGACAGTCAGTGCCGCCGCGCTGCGGCCCTGGATTTCGCATGGGGCGATGGCGATGATCAACCAATGCTTGCCTGATCAAAACCAGCAGTTAAAACAGCAAATGCTGGATTTCATGCTCGACAGCTATCAGCACAATATCGCCGAATACAGTCTGTTATTTGCAGGCATGGATTCGTTGCTGGAGCAGATTGAATCTCTGGGGCTGAAATGGGGCGTAGTCACCAACAAGCGCGAGCGCTTCAGCCTGCCATTGATGGCTGCCCTGGGGCTGGATAAACGCGCGGCTTGCATCGTCAGTGGTGACACTACGGCTTTTAGTAAACCACACCCGGAGCCGATGTTTGAGGCGTGCCGTCAGGCTAAAGTCAGTGCAGAGCGCTGTGTCTATGTCGGTGATGCTGCGCATGATATCAGTGCCGGCAAGCAGGCCAATATGAAAACACTGGCCGCAGTCTATGGCTATTTAAAACCCGATGATCAACCCGAAGCCTGGGGTGCCGATGGCTTGGTTGATCACCCTGAGCACATTTTAGAATGGATAAAAGCGTCACAATGTCATTAAACAAACAGGTCATTTTGATTACCGGCGCCGGAGGCGGTCTTGGTTCGACGGCGGCATTAGCGCTGGCCAAACAAGGGGCACATATCATTCTGCTGGATAAAAGCATTCCCAAGCTGGAAAAAATCTATGACGCAATCGTTGCTGCCGGTGCTGTAGAACCGATGTTGTATCCGTTTGATCTGGCCGGAGCCAGCGAACAGCAGTATCAGGAACTGGCCGAGGCCATAGAACAGCACTATGGCAGTCTGCAGGGCTTGCTGCATTCGGCGGTTGAGTTTGCCGCCTATACACCGATTGCCGCCCATAAAACGCAGGACTGGGGGCATACGCTGAATGTCAATCTGAATGCCGCATTTTTGCTGACCCGGGTGTTATTGCCGGTGCTGCAAAAAAGTCAGCATGCATCGGTAGTATTCACCTCGGATTCCAGTGTCCGTCAGCCCAGGGCCTACAGCGGCGCTTATGGAGTCTCGAAAATTGCGTTGGAAGGATTCGCCAGCATTCTGGCTGAAGAACTGGAGGCGGCGGGCAAAATCCGTGTTAATACTCTGGTGCCGGGCGCTATCGATTCACCACTGCGTAAAAAAGCCTATCCGGCAGAAGATAAAACCTTGCTTCCAGCAATGCATAGTCTGGATGGCTTGTACAGCTACTTATTCGGCGACCAGAGTATTGGTGTAACTGGTCAGGTTATTGATATTAAGCAAATAAATCGTTAAAGCTATGGCAGAAAAAGAAATTATCTGTTTAACCCGCGATGTCAATGTCGTGACCATTCCTGATGGTTATCACAGCGTTTTGAAAGCTGGTCAGGAGGTCACCATTCATCAGTCACTAGGCAATAATTACACGGTAGTTACCGATTACGGCAATATGGTGCGGATTGCCGGTACCGATGCTGATGCTCTAGGTAAAGAGTCACATCAATTGCATACCTTGGTACAGGAAACCGATAGTGCTGCAGTTGAAAAAAACTGCTGGGAAGTGATGAAAACGGTTTATGACCCGGAAATCCCGGTTAACATCGTCGATCTCGGCTTGGTCTATCAGTGCAGCGTTAAGCCTAATCATGAACAAGGGGGCAATGATGTACATATTCAGATGACCCTGACCGCGCCGGGTTGCGGGATGGGTCCGGTGATTCAGAGCGATGTCGAAAAATCGGTTAGGGCGCTGCCGGGGGTTCAGTCGGTGAATGTCGAAGTCGTGCTCGATCCTCCCTGGTCGAGAGAGATGATGTCCGAGGTGGCGCAGGTACAGTTAGGCCTTTTTTAAACGTAAGACTCTCTTCAGGGAGGAATATGAAAGATCAGGTGTTCGTTTTTGATCAGATACACATCGAAGCGGCTCGTAATGCTTCTGATGACTTCAATCTGTTTCATGACAAGCGTAAATGGTTACAGGTTACCCATAATCCTTTTAAAGGGCCCATCGTTCTGGGGTTTCAGCTTAATACTCTGATTGAATACCAGATGCGCCTGTATCGGGAGATGCATCATGAAGATCAGATCATCGCCGAAAATCAGCTGCGCTACAGTAATTATCAGATTACCTTTGTCAACGCCTTGCGTCCGCGCCAGGAAGCCACGCTGGATATCCGTAAAACCCTGATCAATACCATTCCTGATCTGACGCTGACTAACCGGGTTGCGATGAAGGCGAATGGTAAGACCATACTGCTGGGTTATAAAAAAGAGACTCGGGAGCCTTTATTTCTGAAAGACGAAGAGTTTGATGCCTTGCCCGAGCTGAGTACTCTCGCCGATAAAAGCATGGTGCCGGGGACGCGCTTTTTTCTGAAGCGAAAGTGGATGCATAACGGTAATGTCAAAAACTTTCTATCCGGATCGCTGGCCGAACAATCCGATTATTTTGATGAACTGGCTGATATTGAGCATTATCCGGAAGTTTTTCCGTGCAGCTTGACATCGGGGGCGCTGCTGGAGAAAGCTCAGCTGGAACAGCATGACTTTAAGCGTAATCCGATGGTCTATACCTCGCACGATATTTCGGTGGATCGCTACTATCTGAGTCAGATCAAAAACAATGATCAACTGCATATTCTGGTCAGACAATTGCCGGAATCCAGAGACAATACTTTGAATCATAGTAACGTTTTGTTAAGGACTTACGAATGTTTTGGCCTGTTAGAGCATAACCGGGTGTTATTCCGGATCAAGCTTAATCTGGTGCCGCTGGAAGAAATCATCAAAAACCTCAGTTCCAAGGTCTGGTAATGCCGGTTTGGCTTATTACGGCATGGGAGCTTGTGAAATTTTGAAAATTTCAAGTATAATTCTGCCCGTCTTACGGCGCGTTGCCTAGACGAGATTCCATACTAATCAATACAACACTAAAGATAAGGCGCGTACTTGAAGGTTAAGTCCCGCATTGTTCGAGGAAATAAAATATGAGTAATATCGAAGAACGAGTAAAAAAGATTGTCGCAGAACAATTAGGCGTAAAGGAAGAAATCGCAAACGATGCGTCTTTTGTTGACGATCTTGGTGCAGATTCTTTAGACACAGTTGAACTCGTCATGGCTCTGGAAGAAGAATTTGAATGTGAAATTCCAGACGAAGAAGCTGAAAAAATCACCACAGTTCAATTGGCAATTGATTACATCAACGCCAATTTGCAGTAATAGCTTTCCAAGCGGTTAGAACTGGTTTTCTAACCGCTCCTCTTTCCCTTCTGATTGATCTAACTTCTAGCGGTAGTTAACTGTGAGCACACGTAGAGTTGTTATAACGGGCTTAGGCGCCGTTACGCCTTTAGCCAATAATGTTGCTGATACCTGGGATGGAATCATTAACGGTAAAAGTGGTATTGGTCCCATTGATTCCTTTGATATTTCCAGCTTTGCAACGACTTTTGGCGGTGTGATCAGAAATTTCAACATTGGCGAATACATCTCTGAAAAAGATGCCAAACGCATGGATGGTTTCGTGCATTACGGTATTGCAGCGGGCTGTCAGGCCATTGAAGACTCCGGCTTTGAAGTGACCGAGGAAAATGCCGAACGTATCGGTGTCGCTATCGGCGCAGGTATTGGCGGCATTACCGGTATCGAAGAATGCTATGCCACCTATGTCAGTGGCGGGGCCCGTAAAATTTCACCATTTTTTGTGCCTGGCAATATCATCAATATGATTTCCGGCAACCTGTCGATTAAATATGGCTTAAAAGGTCCTAACTTCGCCATTGTCACAGCTTGCTCAACCGGCACTCACAACATCGGTGATGCCGCCCGTTTAATCAAATACGGTGATGCAGACATCATGATTGCCGGTGGTGCCGAACGCTGCACTACCTCACCGACTGCAATGGGCGGTTTTGCTTCTGCCAAAGCCTTGTCGCGCCGCAACGATGATCCGCAACGGGCCAGCCGTCCTTGGGACAGAGACCGCGATGGTTTTGTGCTGAGTGATGGTGCCGGCGTAGTGGTGCTCGAAGAACTGGAACATGCCAAAGCTCGTGGCGCCAAAATTTATGCCGAATTAGTCGGTTATGGCATGAGCGGTGATGCTTATCACATTACTTCGCCATCGGTGGGTGGTGAAGGCGCAGCGCGTTGTATGCGTAATGCCTTGCGTGATGCCAGACTCAACCCGGCTGACGTCGACTATATCAATGCTCACGGTACATCAACACCTGCCGGTGACTTAGGCGAAACTATGGCCATGAAAGCAGCCTTAGGCGATCACGCTTATAAAGTGGCGGTCAGCTCAACCAAATCCATGATTGGTCACTTGTTAGGTGCGGCAGGCGGCATTGAAGCGGTACTGTCTGCGCTCAGTGTCAAACATCAGATTGCGCCACCAACCATCAATCTGGAAAATCCTGATCCTGAATGCGATCTGGATTATGTGCCTAATACAGCGCGAGAAATGAATATTGATATCGCTATCTCAAATTCATTTGGCTTTGGCGGTACAAACGGCACTTTGGTATTTAAACGCTATCAATAACATAAACGACAGCAGTGTTTGCCCATGTTTTTAGTAAACGGCGCCGGCAAACACTGTATCGATGTGACTGACAGGGGACTGCAATACGGTGATGGCCTGTTCGAAACCCTAGAAGTCGTTCAAGGTAAACCCTTACTGTTTGATCTTCATCTGCAGCGCTTGCTAGCAGGTTGCTCAAAATTGTTAATTCCCCAGCCAAACCTGGAATTATTAACAGCCGAAGCTTTAGCTATCTGCAGTGATGCAGAGCATGCGGTGTTAAAAATCATCATTACCCGCGGTTGCGGCGGACGCGGTTATCGTCAGCCCGATCCGGTCATGCCGACCCGATTGCTTAGTCGGCATCCCTATCCGCAGTATCCCGACCGTTTTTATCATGAGGGTATCGTCGCCCGTTTTTGTCAGCATCCGTTGTCGATTAATCCACTACTGGCCGGCATCAAGCATCTGAATCGTCTCGATCAGGTGTTGGCTCGCGCCGAATGGCAGGACGATGCGGTGCAGGAAGGCCTTATGCTGGATTGCGAAGGCTATCTGGTGGAAGGCACCATGAGCAATCTGTTCTGGATCAAACACCATACTGTCTATACTCCGGCAATAGAACGGGCAGGGATCAACGGCATCCTTCGGCAATGGCTACTGACTTATCTGGACAGGGCAGGGATCAACGTTGTGATTGAGCGTTTTTTGCCTGAATCATTACTGGCTGCCGACCAGGTTTTCGTGACCAATTCGGTGATCGGGATCTGGCCAGTCAGACAACTGAACGATCAGTTGTTTAGCGTTGGCCCACTAATCCGGGAGTTACAGGCTGCTTATCAGGACGTCAGATGCGGAGCGCAAAGATGAACATGCCTAAAAGCATCAGCTTGTTCACCTTGCTGATGGTGATAGGGATGGTGTTTGCTTGGGGTGGAGTGAATTATTACCTGCTAACCCATAAGGTGGTGGCCACCGAGCAGACCGTATTTGAGCTGCACAAAGGCCATAACCTCGATCAGGTGATTACCGATCTCCATCAGCAAAACCTGGCGATCGACCGCTTCTGGTTTAAGTTGCTGGCATACCGACACAAGCTCGACCGGCGCCTGAAGGCTGGTGAATATATCATTCCCAAAGGCTCAACCGGTACCGACATAGATC
>CAIUWU010000124.1 GCA_903902945.1 uncultured Pseudomonadota bacterium | reverse complement strand
AGTTCAACTCGAACAGATCGAACTGCGAGGGCGATGCGGCAGGTCGAATCGCACTCAGTTGGACACCGCATTTTTGATAGCCAAAGCCAGGTTTGTAGATGGCTTTTAAACTCGACAGTGCGACGCGGATTATCGTGCGGGTGTCCTGGGTGGCGGCATCCAACTTAACGGTTGCCGATCCCTGATACTGCGGATCTTGAACCGCGAACGGATTAGTGCGAATAAACACACTGACGCAACCGGTCACTGACTGTTGCCGGCGTAGCTTTTCAGCGGCACGGGTACAGTATTCCGACAGCGCCCGGCTTAACTCCTCCATCTCAGTCAGCTTGCGACTGAAGGATCGTGAACAGACGATCTGTTGTTTGTCCGCAGCCACGTCTTCCAAATCCAGGCAGGCCGTACCGTTCAATTCCATGACTGTACGGGCGATCACAACATTGAATTGCGCCTGGATGGTTTTAGGCGGCTGTATGGCCAGGTCCCAGACGGTTTGAATGCCCAATTGATTAAGGCGCTTTGTGGTTTGCCGGCCAATCCCCCAGACTTCATCGACCGGAACGATTTTCATCAGCTTTTCCCGACGGACGGGGTCGGTAAGATCGAGGACACCGCCGGTTTGTTTCCATTTCTTGGCGGCAAAGTTGGCTAGCTTAGCCAGGGTCTTGGTCGGTCCCATACCGACACACACCGGAATGCCGGTTTGCCGAGCAATCGCCTTTCGGATGCGTTGGCCATAGGCAATCGGATCTTGATAACAGGGATACACGCCGGTTAAATCCAAAAAGGCTTCATCAATGGAATACACTTCCATGCGCGGCGTAAATTCTTCCAGCAAACTCATCACCCGCGCCGACATGTCCGCGTTTATGTGGAATTAAAAAGCAAGCTATTTTTGAAAACAAACAGTTATCATTTTGACGAACGGCAAAATTGGTTAAAATTTTAACAAAACCGACTTTTCAACAGAATCGGCCAAAACCCGTCGCTCGGAGTAGCTATCCCATTTTAATAATTAAGGCACCATGTAACCCAATCGGCTGTCCGGTATTCGGCTTCGTTTTGGGTCGTCGTTTGATGGCTCCTGGCTCAATACGTCCAGGTCGGTTGTCAACCAACTGTTCAGCCACTAAAAGGAGCAGGCAGACCCGAGAGGAATCCGGGTGACCGTTTGCTTTCGGGTTTACCTTTGCACCCATTACGATTCATATAGAGCCAATTTCACTTTGCCAGTGGGCTAACTTGAGTCGCTGACACAAAAAACTCGACAATATCCTGACTTCGCTCGGGCCAATGTGAATGGATTTGATCACCTTCACAGTACAACGTTTTTACGCCCCCGGCACACCCTGAATAAGAGGAGCAACCATTTGGGATTTTATCCGGAATAGGATCACATTTATTACAAGCTGCCCACCAACCCACCGCTTGCTGACCATAACCAGGAAACAGGCGATCCTTGCTGCTGTGCATGATCATAACCGGCAAGGGCTCGGGGCATTTGCGGTCGCGTAAATCATCATACGCAACCCCTGCTGCGCTCGGCGCAATGGCACGTGGGATGTGTCGTGTGCCAGTCATAAACGCTAATGCCATTGCCGAAGTCCCTCCATCGGAATGCCCGGTAACATAGACCTGTTTTTCATCAATACACCACTTTTTGGCCATTAAACTGGGAATGGTGCCTAATTCTACGGTAGTGCTGGGCGATAATTCCGGGTGATCCGCATAGGCCACGATGAAACCGGCTTGGGTAGCAGGAAAAGTGAACCCAGTTGTTTTTTCGGTTTTAGCCCGATTCGATCCGGCCGGAGAAAATACCAGTAATAGTGGGTGGGCAACGGATGCATCATAATTGGCTGGTGTGCGGACATTGTATTTGATGCCATTTTCGGTTTCTTCACCATAAGTCTCTCCAGCGGCTCCACTGAGTTGATCAGCTTTGCAATGACGTTGCAGCATCTCAGGTCGATACACGGCCTGCCCCAATTCTACCGAGTCGCCGCTATGATCCATCAAAAGCATGACAACCATTACTAATATCGGTAACCCGAATAGCACTTTCTGCCAAGAATTGGTTCTTAAAAGAAAAACCTTTAATTGAGCCATATTCATAGTCATATTCCCCCTAAGTACGTTTGACTCGCCTGTACCATTCGCTCATGCCCCAGGTGAGTGATTGGGCGCTTCCTTATTCGCTAACTTCATTACAATATAAGCCAGCAACAACAAGCTTCCGATCATCACAATCTGCAGCATATAGCTTTTTCCCGGAACCGATTCCAGGCCAACAGAGAACGGAATATGAGTATCAAGACGCTTATCCTTGTCGACAATAGCGATGTGAGCCAAATAATTACCAGCACCATATTGACTAAAATCGACCATACTATCGAAAGTACCGTTTTTAACTTTTTTCGGCTGCTGATAAAAAACCCTTTGCCCTTCAGGTTCTTTGGTGATTTCGAATTCCACGCTGACATTGCGCAGACTTTTACCTTCGTAGTCGAACACCAAATTAGTTGGGCCGATTTCGGGAATGATGCTGCAATATTCCCGATCCCCTGACAGAGTCGGGGTATAGGCCGTGAAATGGACTCGTTCAAAACCAACCCTCGTAACGCAAGCATCGGCCTCGTCAGGCGCACCGCGATGCGCTTGGACAATAGTCGGCATTAATCCGACCAAAAAGACAACAGGCAGCAGACTCAGCCACCTAATGCTTTTATAAGCCACCTTTTTTAGTTTGTTGATAGAGTTAGACATTGATTTGCTCCCTCTGTGATTATGTTAAATCCGATGGTCGGTTTAGAAATCAAAGGTTTCCACCTCGGAGATCAGAAACAACGGCTCACCACCGCTAGAAATCTCAACGGCATGCTGAGCTGTTTCTTGACCGCCTGGTGAATTCAGACAAGCCTTTAATTCGGCGAGGGATGGAAAATAAACCTCGGCAATTCGATGAAACTGCGCTGCAGATTTGTCTACATTGGAAAGAATCAATGAGGCGACAAATCGTGTTTTGCCGGCCAGCTTTTCGACCGCCATCGGCACATGCTCATAAGCATAACGACGTTCAAAAGTTTCTAAATCTGTTGGCGTAGGGTACATTACGATTAATTTTGCTGTTTTCATAGGAATATTGAATATTTAGGTGACTTGGTGTTCATATTAAATAATGAGTTAGGTAAACTGTAAAATACCATTTTTCTATTTAATGATAGGTTTTACCTATTAAAAAGGGGCAGGCTGTGGAAATGCAACAAATACGCTATTTTCTGGCCGTCTGCGATAAGGGCTCGTTCACTCGCGCTGCACAAGCAACCTATGTGGCCCAACCCTCGCTGACCCAAGCAATTAAGAAATTGGAAGAAGAACTTGGCGGTGAGCTATTTAGCCGAGACCGCAGCGGATGCCGGTTGACGGCTTTAGGACGTTTGGTCGAACCTTCTATACGTGAAATAGTGCGCAAGACGCAAGCT
>CAIUWU010000123.1 GCA_903902945.1 uncultured Pseudomonadota bacterium | reverse complement strand
GCGCTGGTGATTTCGTTGCTGATTGGGCCGATGGTGATTAGAAAATTAACCCGTAACAAAATTGGTCAAAGTGTTCGTGATGATGGCCCACAAAGCCATTTTTCAAAATCAGGTACGCCAACCATGGGGGGTAGCATGATTTTATTTGCGGTGGCTATTAGTACCTTATTGTGTGCGGATTTGAGCAATCGCTATATCTGGACCGTGTTATTAGTCACCTTGGCTCATGGCGTGATTGGTTTTGTCGATGATTATAAAAAGGTCTTGTTAGGTAATAGTGATGGCCTGTCAGCCAAAGCTAAATATTTTTGGCAATCAGTGGTTGCAGCGAGTGCCGCTGTATATTTATTCAATACTGCCCAAGTGCCAGCGGAAACTCAGTTAATCGTACCGTTCTTTAAAAATGTCACATTTAATTTAGGTTGGAGCTATGTGATTCTGACCTATTTTGTCATTGTTGGTACCAGTAACGCTGTCAATCTGACCGATGGTTTAGATGGTTTAGCGATTATGCCAACCGTCATGATTGCTGCGGCATTGGCGATTTTTGCTTACTTGTCAGGGCACATTAATTTTTCCCAATATCTACAAATTCCATTTATTCCAAAATCCGGTGAGTTGGTTGTATTTTGTGCAGCTCTGGTTGGTGCTGGTTTAGGTTTTTTATGGTTCAACGCTTATCCGGCGATGGTTTTCATGGGCGATGTTGGTGCATTAGCATTGGGCGCGGCTTTAGGGATTGTTGCGGTTTTAGTCAGGCAAGAAATTGTCTTGGTGATTATGGGCGGGATTTTCGTGATGGAAACCATTTCGGTGATTATCCAGGTCGCTTCTTATAAGACCCGTAAAAAACGTGTATTTTTAATGGCACCGATTCATCATCATTTTGAATTAAAAGGCTGGCCAGAGCCGCGTGTGATTGTGCGATTCTGGATTATTTCGGTGATTTTAGTGTTGATTGGTCTATCGACCTTAAAGCTGAGATAACTATGAATACCACAGCACTTCTTAGTTCTCTGGAAAAATATTTCAAGCTAAATCCCGCTAATGCTCGGCTATTGATTGTTGGATTGGGGGCGACTGGTTATTCAGCGGCGCAGTTTCTACAGAAAACGCCGATTAAGTTTGCAGTAATTGATAGTCGCAGCAATCCACCATTAATTGATAGCTTGCGTGAACAAATGCCTGATGTTGCGGTATTTTGCGGCGGTTTTGATCAATCGGCATTTGACGTGGCAACTCATTTATTGGTTAGTCCTGGTGTCTCGTTAAACGAACACGCGATTTTCAAAGCAATGCAATCGGGTGTAACCGTAATGAGTGATATTGATTTATTCGCCTGTGCGACCGATAAACCGATTATTGCTATTACCGGCTCCAATGGCAAAAGCACTGTTACCACCATGCTCGGCGATATGGGGCAAGCGGCTGGTGTTAAAACCGCGATTGGCGGCAATTTGGGAACCCCTGCTTTAGATTTGCTTCAGCAAGATGCCGACTTATATGTATTGGAATTGTCGAGTTTTCAGTTGGAAAGAACCACGGCCTTAAACGCCAAAGCTGCAACTGTTCTGAATGTTACCCCCGATCATCTTGACCGCCATG
>CAIUWU010000122.1 GCA_903902945.1 uncultured Pseudomonadota bacterium | reverse complement strand
GATTCTATGGGCGATAAACTCGGCCATTTCGGGCTGCAATTGCGACCAATTGAAAGACCAGCTCCAGTTACCCTCAACGGTACCCGGCGTATTCATTCTATCAGCAGCTCCCAAACGAAGAATATCCTGCATCGGAATAATTGCCAGATTAGCCACCGATCCCAGCGCAGAATGAATCAAGGCCTGAGGCATGGGTAAACTCGACCAGCCCAGATAATCGTAAACAGCCTGCTTTTGACCATCACTCAGCGCCTCAAACCATCCCACAGTGGTGTCATTATCATGAGTGCCGGTATAAACCACACAATTATGCTTAAAGTTGGCCGGCAAATACGGATTGCCGCTGTTGCCATCAAAGGCAAATTGTAAAATCCGCATACCCGGCAAATGGAAGTCATCACGCAACTGTTCAACTTCGTCAGTAATGATGCCCAAATCCTCAGCAATCAATGACAAAAACGGAAATTCAGTCTGAATAGCGCGTAGCAAGGCATCACCCGGGGCTTTAACCCAGCTACCGTTGATTGCCGTAGGCTCAGAGCCCGGAATCTCCCAGGCAGCTTCAAAACCGCGAAAATGATCAATGCGTAAAATATCAAACAATTGATACTGGCTTTCCAAACGCTCCAACCACCACCGAAACCCAGTGCTCTGTAGATAATCCCAGTCATAGTGCGGATTGCCCCAGCGCTGCCCAAACTCTGAAAAGTAATCAGGTGGCACACCAGCAACCACATCCATGTCACCATTCTCATTCAGTTTGAACACTTCCCGGTTAGCCCAGACATCAGCACTGTCATAGGCCACAAAAATCGGAATATCACCAAACAACAACACGTTTTTATCTTTGGCATAGGCCTTTAATTCCGCCCACTGCCGGAAAAATACATATTGCTCAAATTTGATGGTGTCAATTGCCGTTTTTAGCAAATGCCGCGCTTCATTAATCGCGGTTGGCTGACGCTGCCTTAAGCCTTCCGGCCATTGATTCCAACTTTGGAAAGCGAATACATTGCGCAAGGCAACGAACAATGCAAAATCGTCCAGCCATGCTGATTTCTCCTGACAAAAGGTTTCGAACGCCTGATGCTCAGCCAACTGCGCATGGGCCTGAAATCCAAAAAAGGCTTTGCTTAATAAACAGGATTTGCCACACAAACTGTTGGGATGGCAGTGCGAACAAACTTCATCACGCTGCAGCCAGCCTTTATCAGCCAACCACTCAATGCTGATCAGTGCCGGATTTCCTGCATGCGCGGAAAGACACTGATAAGGCGATCCATCACCATGCGGCATTCCTAATGGCAGGGTTTGCCAGACAGTAATACCGATACTGTGGAGAAAATTGACGAAATTATAAGCTTCCTGACCCAAATCACCGCCCTGCCCTGAATGTGGCAGGGAGGTAATATGCAATAACACACCGGCACGCCGCTTATCCAAAATTGCGCTCATAAATTGCCTATATCAGCTAATTAAAATTGGGAAATCCCTCAAAAGTTAGGCACGAGCAGAAATATCCGACCGGTCGTTGCGACAATACCAGACATCCATTACCGGACGATATGACGGCGCTGACCCAACATATCCGGCGTCACCAGAACGACACCACCGGCACTGACATAAAAACGTTTCTCGTCTTCAGCTCTGTCTTCACCGATTACAGTACCTTCCGGAATTTGACAGCCTTTTTCAATAATTGCCTTGGTAATTCGGCAGTGTCTGCCAATATTCACCTCGGGCATAACTACAGAGTCTTTTACCGTACTATAAGAGTTGACTCTGACCTGTGAAAACAGTAAGGAATGCTTGACAGTAGAACCGGAAATCACGCAACCGCCAGATACCATGGAATCGATTGCCTGTCCGCGTCTGTCATCGTCATCGAAAACAAATTTCGCAGGTGGAGTCTGCGCCTGATAGGTCCAGATTGGCCATTTATCATCATATAAATTGAGATCCGGCTGCACTCCAATCAGCTCCATATTGGCTGCCCAATAGGCATCGATAGTACCCACATCGCGCCAGTAACTTTGTTGGCCGCTCTGCAAATCCAGAAACGGATAGGCATTGACACGATATTTATCAATTACCGCCGGAATTATATCTTTGCCAAAATCACGACTCGAGTTAGGTGTATCAGCATCTTTAATCAACTGTTCAAACAAAAATGCCGCATTAAAAATATAGATGCCCATTGAGGCCAGAGCAGTATTCTCACGACCAGGCATAACCGGTGGATTGGCGGGTTTCTCGACAAAAGCCTTTACCCGACGATTCACATCAACATCCATCACACCAAACTCTTTGGCATCTTCAAGCGGCACTTCAATACAGCCAATGGTCAGATCGGCTTCATTAGCGACATGATCAGCCAGCATTGCCGAATAATCCATCTTGTAAATGTGATCACCAGCCAACACCAAAACGAACTCGGGATTACGGCTTCTTAAGATATCAATATTCTGAAAAATGGCATCGGCAGTACCCTGGTACCAAGAATGCTCATCATGACGCTGTTGTGCAGGCATCAAATCGACGTATTCACCAAACTCACCGCGTAAAAACCCCCAACCTTGCTGAATATGTCTGATTAAGGAGTCGGCTTTGTATTGGGTCAGAATACCAATTTTGCGAATATCGGAGTTGATGCAATTGGATAGCGGAAAATCAATAATCCGGAATTTACCACCAAATGGCACAGCCGGTTTGGCACGCCAGTCAGTCATTGCCTTCAGTCTTGAACCACGGCCACCCGCTAAAATCAAAGCTATGGTATTACGAGTAAGCTCATTAACCCTTCTTGGTTGTTTGTGTGATTCTGTAACTGACATTCTCTGGCTACCTTATCTAAAAAAGTGGTTATATCGATGCAAAAAGACTGATGCAGGTAATTTCTAACGACTTTCACTTGCCGCATGAAGCCATTATCGTTACTCTTGAATAAAAAGTAAAAACCAAGCACTCAAACATACTGATCTGCTGGCGACAAAAAACAATTGCACTATAACTGAGGCTCTACAAAATGAACAAGCCAAGCCGTAAAAACCCGCTTGATTCTGAACTTACCAAAATCATTGAAGCCAAACATCACGATCCGTTTAGCGTTCTTGGACCACAAACAGAACAAGGCACAAGCGTGATTCGCGCCTTCCTGCCCTACGCCGAAACCGTCACAATCGGCACTGACGGCGCGACAATGCAGCGCGTACCCAATAGTGATTTTTTTGAATACTACCCAAACGACCAGACACTACCCGAACATTATCAACTGAACTGGCAAGACAAAAACGGTAATAGCCATCAATATCACGACCCATACAGCTTCGACGCCATCATGTCCGAATTTGACCGTCACTTATTTGCAGAAGGTCAACATTGGCATATCTACGAAAAACTCGGCGCTCACCTGCGAACTATCGATAGCATCAGCGGTGTTTACTTTGCCGTATGGGCGCCGAATGCTCAGCGTATCAGTGTCATCGGCGAATTCAACCGCTGGGATGGCCGCTGTCATCCCATGCGCTGCCTGGGTAGCAGCGGAATCTGGGAATTATTCATTCCCGGCCTGACCGAAGGTTGTCTGTACAAATTCGAAATTCTTAACCGCCATAGCGGTGAATTACTGGTCAAAACCGACCCTTATGGCCAGCAATTCGAGTTCCGGCCACAAACAGCGGCAGTGGTGACCAATTCCCACCGCTATCAATGGTCGGATCAGGCTTGGCTGGAGGCGCGCAAACAACGCAACTGGCTACACCAGCCGTTGTCGATTTACGAAGTACACCTAGGATCCTGGCAACGTGACAGCCGCGGCAATTTCCTCAACTACCGCCAGCTGGCCGAACAACTGGTCAGCTATGTCAAAGAGCTGGGCTTTACTCATATTGAACTCCTGCCAATTACCGAGCATCCGCTTGATGCATCTTGGGGCTATCAGACCACCGGTTATTTCGCCCCGACCAGCCGTCATGGCAACGCCGATGATTTCCGTTATTTCGTCGACTACTGCCACCAGCACAACATTGGCGTGATTCTGGACTGGGTGCCCGCGCATTTTCCCAAAGACTCTTTCGCACTAGGCCGCTTTGACGGCAGCCCGCTCTATGAACATGAAGATCCCCGCAAAGGCGAACACCGCGACTGGGGCACGTTGATTTACAACTACAGCCGCAATGAAGTCAAAAACTTCCTGCTGGCCAGCGCCGTGTTCTGGCTCAAAGAATTCCATCTCGATGGTTTACGGGTCGATGCCGTAGCATCGATGCTTTACCTGGATTATTCGCGCGCCGCAGACGACTGGATTCCTAACAGCTATGGCGGCAACGAAAATCTCGAAGCCATTGATTTTCTCCGTCATCTCAATTCAGTGACACATCAGGAACTGCCCGGCACCATGATCATGGCGGAAGAGTCAACCTCCTGGCCACAAGTTACCCGCCCTACCTGGACCGGCGGCCTGGGATTTTCGATGAAATGGAACATGGGCTGGATGCACGACATTCTGTCGTATATGCAGCAGCAGCCGATTCATCGCGCGTATCACCACGATCAGCTGACGTTCGGCCTGCTGTATGCCTTCAGCGAAAACTTCATCCTGCCGTTCTCGCATGACGAAGTCGTGCATGGCAAAGGCTCTCTGCTCAACAAAATGCCTGGCGACGAATGGCAACGCTTTGCCAATTTACGCCTGCTCTACACCCTGATGTTTACTTACCCGGGCAAGAAGCTGCTATTCATGGGGTGTGAATTCGCGCAAGGCACCGAATGGAGTTTCAGCCGCAATCTCGACTGGTATGTACTCGAATATCCGCATCATCGTGGCATACAAACCTTAATCAAAGACCTCAACCGGCTCTATACCTCACAGCCGGCACTGCATCATTACGACTTTGACGGACAGGGGTTTGAATGGGTCGATTGCCATGATGTACAGCAATCCATCATCAGCTACCGGCGTAAATCCGCCAGCGACGAGTTGCTGGTCGTGCTCAATTTCACCCCGGTGCCACGACAGGAGTATCGGATCGGCGTACCCGAAGCCGGCCATTACAGTGTGATTCTCAACTCCGATTCGGCCTTTTACGACGGTAGCAATCTGGGCGACAGTGTAGTCAGTGCAGAAGCACAACCGTGGATGAATCTACCCTATTCGGTCTCCATCACCTTGCCACCCTTGGCCGGTATTGTTTTACAACGCTTATCAGTCTCATGAAAAAAATTCTGTTTGCCACCAGTGAAGCCCATCCTCTGATCAAAACCGGCGGTCTCGCCGACGTAGCCGGCAGTCTGCCGGCTGCTCTGGCAGAACTGGGTCAAGACATTCGCATCATCCTGCCTAAATATCAGGCGATCAAACTCAGCGAAGCCCCCCGCATAATCGCCTCGATGCGGGTGAATAATGCCGATATCACTCTACTGGAAACCCGGCTGCCGGACAGTTCGGTACCGGTCTGGCTGGTCGACTACCCGGAATTCTTTGCTTTCCCCGGCAATCCGTATCTGGATGCAAGCGGCAAACCCTGGGCCAATATTGCCGAACGCTTTGCCCTGTTCTGCCGGGTAGTGGTTGAAGTAGCAATGAACCGCGCTCAGCTCGACTGGCAACCGGATCTGGTGCATTGCAATGACTGGCAAACCGGCCTGATCCCGGCCTTGCTGTCGCTAGAACCGACGCATCCCGCCAGCGTATTTACCATTCATAACATGGCCTATCAGGGCTTGTTTGACAGCAACACCTTCGCTAGCCTCAATCTGCCGGGTCAATTATGGCAACCCACGGCGCTGGAATACCACGGCATGCTCTCATTTATTAAAGGCGGCCTGGCTTTTGCAGACCGCATTACCACGGTCAGCCCGACTTATGCCCAAGAAATTCAAACTGCGGAATTTGGTTATGGACTGGAAGGCCTGTTGCAATACAGACAAGAGCGGCTGTCCGGTATCATCAACGGGATTGACACCGATATCTGGAATCCGGCTACCGATACTTGTCTGACACAACCATACAGCATCAGTAAACTGGCTGATAAACAGCTTAATAAAGCCGCCTTGCAACAAACCCTGGGGCTAGCTGTCGACGAAAAACAGCCACTGTTCGGCCTGATCGGTCGCCTGGTAGAACAAAAAGGCATTGATATGGTGCTGGATTGTTTACCGCAAATGGCCGAATTGCCGTTGCAATTCGTCCTGCTGGGTAGCGGTGAAAAACACTTTGAACAGCAATTGCAAACCCTGGCAGCTCAATACCCGGAAAAAATTGCCATCCGTCTGGGTTATGACGAAGCCTTGGCCCACCAGATTGAAGCCGGTGCCGATGTTTTTCTGATGCCATCGCGTTTTGAACCCTGCGGCCTGAATCAGATGTACAGCCAGCGCTATGGCACCTTACCCATTGTCCGCCGCACCGGCGGTCTGGCCGACACCGTCACCGATGCCCTGCCCGACACCATCAGCAATGGCACCGCCAGCGGCATCGTATTTGATGATGCCAACGCCTCAGCACTAATGGAAGCCATCAAGCGCACCTTGTTTCTGTACGACAACAAAACCGCTTGGAAAAAAATTCAGCGCAATGCCATGACCAAAGATTTTTCCTGGCAAAACAGCGCCCAACAGTATCTGGCTTTGTATGACCCGCTCTGAAAACCACAAGCAGATCGAATTCAGCAGACCACACAACACAGTCAAACCCAAATATTCACTACCTCGTTGATAAACGCAGGCCAAATGTTTGGGTTTGACCCAAGACTTAACAGCCGATTTTTGTATAACCGCAATAATGTCCAATTCAGCCCCGCAGGTGCGGGGAACGCCGGAAAACAGCACTGGACACTTCAGTTTCTGCCCTTTAAATAATGTAACTTTGCACTAAAAAATTAACTTTCTTTAACAGGTAAATATCTAATTATCGCCTCAAGAACCTTTGCTTCATTTTCGGTGAATTTCAATTCCTCATTAGAACCTGGCAAGGCTTTTTTGGAGAAATCATTCACCTTTTTATAAAGTCGGTACAAATAAACCACCAGAGCAGCAAGACCAATTCCAAGAAGAGGCAAAACAATTGAAGAGGCGACTGAGGCCGTAGTTGTAGCTGCTGCAGTTGCTGTTGTTGTGACAGCACTAGAGGCTGCTGTAACTGCAGCTGTTTCAACGCCTGTTGCCACTGTCGCCCCACCAATTGATGCAAATTTTAAAGTACGGGCAATGGAAGTAATTCTAGGCAGTGCTATTGCACCAAAGCCAGTTGTTGTTGCGCCCAGCGTCAAAAGTATTGAAGAAATCGCAGATGTACTCAAATATGTCCCGGCTACATAGCTCCCTGCAGAACTGACAATTAAACCTCCTGCTGCGTGAGGCACCAACGAGCCACCGGCTAATAATGCAGCCATTACTACGGGTAACGCCATAGACTACTCCTTTTAAAATAAGTCTATAATTTGTATCAATTTTACAATACCTTATCAATTATGATGACTTCATAATCGCTACATAGCACAGATACTTGTAGGTCACGACGACCATCCAAAATGGCATGAACGACACATTGATCTGGTAAGCACTGATAGATAATTCGATAGGGTTTAACGATTAACTGGCGATATTGGGCAATCCCCAAATCCAGTAATTCTTTGGGCACCGAACCGCGCTCCCCCAAATCGGCCAAACTGTTGACGGCTGTTTCAAGGCTGTCGATGATCTTGACGGCGACGCGGTCGCTGACGTAGTTGCGCAAAGGCCTGTTCGCTGGAAACCGTTTTGCCTTCCGCCAGGGCTTGCTGGCTTTGAGCCAGCATTTTCAATAGCGCCAAGGTTTCCTGAGTCTGTTCGTAGTCGCTGACAGATTGAATCACCATCGCCGCCTCGCCATTTTGGGTAATCACCAGCGGCTGATGATCGGTTTTAAGCTTTTCGATGACCTCAGCCGCATTGGCTTTTAAGTAGCTGATAGGCTTTATGTTTTCCGATAGTTTCATTATTACCCTTCTGCAATAAAATAAATTCGGACTGAATTCAGTCCTGATTATACCCGCCGAATCATCAACAAACCACAGCCGAAGGCTTTGGCGCGGCCAAGGCCGTTGAAGAGGGTTGCTGAAATTTCTCAACATCGGTGATTTGCAATTCGCCAGTAAAATCCACTGGACTAAACCCTGATTTAACGCCATGTTTGGCTTTTTGCGGTAAACCGCATTGTATGTGTGGCAATGAAGAAGAGGATTTTGGTGCTGCATGACAAGAGGGATATGATGCTGACGTTAATAATCGCATGACAAGAGGGATATGATGCTGACGTTAATAATCGCTTGCCAGATGGTTCAAGATATGACGACGAGCTTATTCCTGAATATGATCCTGACTTAGATCCAACCAACGAGTAACATCCCATTTTTCAGTGTTAATGAGTTTAATAGGCAAAAAAACACAAAAGCAAAGTAATTTACCCGGTATAAAAAAAGGCATCCGCAGATGCCTTTTTTATTTCGAAAACCGCGGAGCGATTAATCGTAGTGGTAGTGCTTACGCAAGGGTTTGACCACTTCCCAGTCGCTGTCCAGACCGGCGTGGAACCAGACCAGGTCACCGGCAACGATTTTGACGGCTTCACCGCCTCTAGGGGTGACCAGGATTTCGCCTTCCAAAACATAAGCGGTTTCGGTTTCGTCGAAATCAATCGGGAATTTAGACACTTCTTTTTCCCAGATTGGCCATTGAGAGACGCCCAGTTCTTTAAGTCTTTCTTCGCTGGGGTTATGTTCGATAGTGATCAAGCTCATAGTTTTCCTTTTGATGAGTGCCTTGACGGCGGGTTGTCAGCAGCCAGCGGCCAATAGCGCACTGGCCAGATGAATGACGTCCTCGGCGGGTATCTGGCCGATGGAAAAATCTTGTTTGTCGAGTTTATAGGGATTAACTGGCGATGGCGATTTGAGAACCTTGTTTATCGGCGTCTGGTAAACCCGACTCACGGGCGTAGGGCCAAACAAGGTAATCGAAGGCCGGTTCAGGCCCCAGGCCATGTGTGTAGGGCCGGTATCGTTACCAATCACCAAATCAGCTCTGGCCAGCAACGCTTTGAGATCGTTGAGACTCAGTTTGGCAACCACCCGCGCATCGGATCGTTCAGCAAGCCATTCGGCATCCTGTCGTTCCTGCTCACTGCCCCAGATAATCAAACTGTTTTGCGGCAACCCCTGAATCACTTGCAGATACTGCTGTTTTGGATAATTCCGGCTTGGCCAGGTGGAACCAATCACATAAATCACAGTGGCTTCAGCGCCGCTGAAATAGCCATCTAAGTCCTGTTGCGGCGGCTCAAAAAACAAAAATGGCTGTTTAGCCTGTACTTGCTCGGGGCTGACCTGAAAACCCAGCGGCTGGGTCAGCACCGCCAGATTGCGGTCTATGGTGTTCCGGTCATAAGGACAATGCACCGGATGCTGATACAAGCTTGCCGCCAGCGTTTCACGAATCGAATCCCGGTCGAATCCGGCGCAGTTTTTAGACAATAAGCGCGCAACCAGCGCCGATTTGATTAAACCTTGTGCGTCGATCACCAGATCATAATCATGCGCCGCATAGCCACGAATCCGTGCCAGTTCGCTGAAAATTGCGGTTTTGTTGGTTTTTAGGGCTTTCAGATTAACCGGCAACACCTGATCAATATCAGGATTAGACGCTAATAACGCTGCCAATCCTGCTTCAACAACCCAGTCAATTTGAATATCGGGCCGGGCCTGTTTAATAAATTGCAAAGCCACCATCGCATGCACGATGTCGCCGAGTGCCGACAGTTTGACGATGGCGATTTTCACCCGGCTACACCTCAATAGCCGCCAGCACCTGCTCAGGCGCCAGCTCGGTCAGACACTGGGTATGACCTAAAGGGCATTCGCGCTTAAAACAGGGCGAACAGGGCAAATGCAGGGAAATAATCTGCGCCTTTGGATGTAACGGCGGCGTGAAATGCGGATCGGAAGAGCCATACAAAGCAATCAGTTGCTTATCCAGCGCAGCCGCAACGTGCATTAAGCCTGAATCATTACTTACCACCACATCGGCCAGCGAGAGTAGATCAACCGCTTCGCCCAATTGCGTAATGCCGGCAAAATTACGACATTGCTGCTCACTTAACTGATTAATTTGCTCGGCAACAGCGCGATCTTTTTCCGAACCTAAAATCCAGACTTGCCAACCTTGCTGAAGTTTTGTTCGTGCCACACGGGCAAAATGCTCCACCGGCCAGCGTTTGGCGGGGCCGTATTCGGCGCCTGGGCAAAGCGCCAGTATCTTGCTGTCGGTATTTAACTGAAACTGCTGCACCAGCTGTTGCTGTTGTTGAGCGCTAACGCTTAAGTGGGGTAGCGGATATTCGGGCGGTTGCGGGCTGTCCGCCGGCAAACCTAAAGCTACAAAACGCTGCACGGTCATGGTCAACCAGCTTTTATCGAGCTTGCGCGCTTGATTCAATAAACCCCAGCGTAATTCACCCAGATAGCCGCGTCGTTGCGGCACGCCGGCGAACCAGGGGATCAGTGCCGATTTCCAGGAGTTGGGCAGGACAATAGCCAAATCATACTGCTGTGCTGCCAGTTGCCGCCCCAGCTGATAGCGGGCGGTCAGATTAAACTGGCCATGCCCCAGCGGCATGGCGATACCTTGCCGCACCTCCGGCATCCGCTCCAGCAAAGCCAGAGACCAGCCAGGCGCCAGTACATCGATTTGAGTATGGGGATATTGTTGTTTGAGAGTGATGAACAGACTTTGCGCCATCACCATGTCACCGACCCAGGACGGGCCGATGACCAGGATTTGATTCGGACTCGGGTTCACCTTAGCGAACGAAGCTTAACCACTCGCGATGGTCATCACGACGACCATTGACATAATCAAAATACAAAGCTTGCAGCTTTTCGGTAACCGGACCACGACTGCCGGCGCCGATAGCTCGGCCATCGTATTCACGAATCGGGGTAACTTCCGCAGCAGAACCGGTAAAGAAGGCTTCATCAGCCACATAGACTTCATCACGGGTGATGCGTTTTTCGATCACTTCATAGCCTTGTTCGCGGGCGATGGTAATCAAAGTATCACGGGTAATGCCTTCCAGAGCCGAAGTGGTTTCTGGTGTATACAGTTTGCCGTTGCGGACGATGAACAGGTTTTCACCGCTGCCTTCGGCGGCAAAGCCTTCGTGATCGAGCAATAAAGCTTCGTCATAACCGGTTGCCAAAGCTTCTTGCAAAGCCAGAATCGAGTTGATGTAGTTGCCGTTGGCTTTGGCTTTACACATCGTGCTGTTGTGATGATTGCGGGTATAGGACGAGGTGCGGATACGAATGCCCTTTTCCATGTTTTCTGCACCCAAGTAAGCGCCCCAGGTCCAGGCTGCCACCATCACATGCACTTTCAGATTATCGGCGCGTAAGCCCATGCCTTCGGAGCCGAAGAAACACATGCTGCGAATATAAGCACTATCCAGATTATTTTTGGCGACTGCATCGCGATGCGCCTGATTGATTTCGTCTTTGGTAAACGGAATCTTCATGTTCATGATGTGCGCGGAACGATATAAGCGGTCAGTATGTTCCTGCAATTTGAAAATCGCGGTGCCGTCTTTACCGTTATAAGCACGTAGTCCTTCAAAGACACCGGCGCCGTAATGCAAGGTATGGGTTAAAACATGAACTTTGGCTTCGCGCCATTCGACCCACTGACCGTCCAGCCAAATCCAACCATCTCTATCATCCATCGTTTTCATGCTTTAAACCTGTTTCTAATCTTTGAATAGTGTGAACGCCTCAAGGCAAGGGCGCGATTGTACTATAAAGCCGCAATCACATTAAATCAGGCTTTGGCTTCAATATGTTTTTTCAACTCTTTAGGAATCGAAAAAACCACTTTTTCTTCGATGCCCTGGTTTTCACGGATCGTAGTTGCATCACCGCCCCAGGCTTTTAGCTGTTGAATCACTTCCTGAACCAATACTTCAGGCGCCGATGCACCGGCAGTGACACCGACCACTTCAGCCCCTTGAAACCAGGCTTCCTGCATGTCTTTAGCGGTATCGATCAGATACGCCGGCTTGCCGAGCTGTTCGGCAATTTCACGCAAGCGGTTGGAGTTAGAACTGTTAGGTGAGCCTACCACCAGAATCAGATCGGAAATTTCAGCCAGATCATGCACAGCGTCCTGACGATTCTGGGTGGCATAGCAAATATCGTCTTTCTTTTGTTCTTTGATCGACGGGAAATGCGCTTTCAGCGCATCGACCATGACTTTAGTGTCGGTCATCGATAGCGTGGTCTGAGTCACATAGGCCAGATTCTCAGGATTGTTGACTTTAAGGCTTTGAACGTCTTCTGGCGTTTCCACCAGATAAATATCACCGTGTTCGGTGCATTTTTCATACTGCCCCATAGTGCCTTCCACTTCAGGATGGCCGGCATGACCGATCAGAATCACCTCTCGATCCTGTTTAGCATGCTTGGCAACCTGCATATGCACTTTGGTGACCAAAGGACAGGTGGCGTCGAACACCGTCAACTGGCGCTCTTCGGCTTCACGCTGCACCTGTTTGGAAACACCGTGAGCACTGAAAATCAGATACGAGCCAACCGGTACATCACTTAATTCTTCAATAAAAATAGCACCTTTCTTTTTCAGACCATCCACCACGGTACGGTTATGAACCACTTCATGGCGCACATAAATAGGAGCACCAAAGGTATCGATCGCCTGATCAACAATTTCAATGGCCCGGTCAACGCCGGCACAGAATCCACGAGGGTTTGCGAGTACGATTTGCATATTCTTGACTATTTTACTAGGTTGGGATGAAGCGATTTTAATCTAATTTTGATTCTGCGACGATAATTCCGTCATCATCGGCGTATAAATAATGCTCTTTTTTGAAATTAACCCCGGCAAAGGTCAACAGAATGTCTCTTTCACCAAGACCATGTTTGCCACTGGGCATGGGATGCGCGTTAAGAGCGGCAATCCCAATCGGTAGTGGTTTCAGGCGCTCGGCATGACGAATACAGCCATACACCAAAATCCCCTGCCAGCCATTTTCAACCGCCAGCAGCGCCAGCGATTCATCGAGCAAGGCGCAGCGTTTCGAGCCGCCGCCATCAATCACCAACACCCGTTGACACACCACCTCTTCGAGTACAGAGCGAATCAGACGATTGTCTTCAAACACTTTCAGGGTAGTGATCTGACCACTAAAACGGGTTTGTGCGGTAAATGTCTTGAACAGCGGATCGACAATCTGCAGATGCTGTTGCTGCGCAAAACGATCACACAAATCGGCAGTTTTAAATTCCATCACTCGCTCCCCGACAAAGTCGCTTAGTAATATCGCGCCAACAAACCATGTGTGCCGGGCGCTTCCGGCAACGGAATCCGAACTTGATAACCACCGCCTAAAGCCTCCTGAAGCGGATTGCCATACTTATCGAACATGGCTTCTACGGTAATGTCACGATTACCGCCCGGCATAATCATTTCGACTTTATCGCCGACGGCAAATTTATTTTTGACATCCACATCCGCCAGCCCGGTTTCCGGATCGAAAGCGGTGATCTCGCCGCAAAACTGCTGCTGATGACTTTTGGAATAGCCTGAAATGTAATTCTGGTGTTCATGACTATGGTGACGCTGATAAAAGCCGTCGGTATAACCCCGGTTGGCCAGATTATCGAGAATCCCCAGTAATTGCGGCTGGAATGGCCGGCCAGCCAAAGCATCATCAATCGCCTGCCGATAAGCCTGGGCTGTACGAGCCACATAAAAATGGGACTTGGTGCGGCCTTCGATTTTTAAGCTGTCCACGCCGATTTCCACCAATCGCTGTACATGCTCAATGGCTCTTAAATCTTTGGAGTTCATGATGTAGGTGCCGTTTTCGTCTTCCATCACCGGCAACAATTCACCTTTGCGCCCCTCTTCTTCCAGAAAATAAATATTGTCGGCCAAAGGATGTCTTTCGGCACCACCGCAGCTGGCAAAAGCATTCTGGCTATTCAGATCAGCCATCGACAAGGTATTGTCAGCGCTTGGCAGATAATCGCCTTCGGCGTTTTCAACCGCCGGCACCGTGTCATATTTCCAGCGACAGGAATTAGTGCAAGTCCCTTGGTTAGGGTCGCGGTGATTGAAATAACCGGACAGCAGACAACGACCGGAATAAGCAATACACAAAGCGCCGTGCACAAATACTTCTAACTCCATATCCGGACATTGCTGACGAATTTCGGCAATCTCATCCAGCGACAACTCCCGCGACAGAATCACCCGTTCCACCCCCATGCGCTGCCAGAATTTAACGCTGGCGTAATTCACGGTATTGGCCTGCACCGACAAATGCACCGGCATATCCGGCCATTGTTCACGGGTCATCATGATCAGCCCCGGATCGGCCATGATCAAGGCATCCGGCCCCATAGCAATAATGGGCTCCATATCTCTAAGAAAGGTTTTGATCTTGGCATTGTGCGGAATCACATTGGCAGCCAGAAAGAATTTTTTACCTAGCTGATGCGCTTCGGCAATGCCTTTGGCCAGATTGTCAGCCAAGAAGTCATTATTCCGTACGCGCAAGCTATAACGGGGCTGGCCGGCATAAACTGCATCGGCACCAAAGGCAAAGGCATAACGCATATTACGAATAGTGCCGGCCGGGGAAAGAAGTTCTACGTGTCTCATATCTGTATAAAAATCGATAACTGATTGTATTTTAAGATCATTTAACTAGCGCCGAATAAACAGGTTCAGCCGGTCTGCGCTCAAAGCCACAGCCGCAAAATCAGATTGGCCAACAGCGCGGCGACCACGTCATCCAGCATAATACCGAAACCACCTCCTACTCGCTTATCGAGGTAGCTTATCGGCCAGGGTTTCAGAATGTCAAAAATCCGGAACAGAACAAAACCAGCCAGCAGCGCAGTCCAGGAAAATGGCACACCATACAAGGTGATCAACAATCCGGCAATTTCATCCCAGACAATCCCCCCAAAATCATGTACTGCCAGTCTGTCGGCGGCACGCTGACAAATCCAGATTCCGCCAAGCGTGATCGCCGCTATGGCCATCAGATAACCGGTATCGCCTAAATACTGAATCAGCAGCAGATAAATGGGGATGGCTGCCACAGTGCCGATGGTTCCCGGCATATAACGCGATAACCCCGAACCAAAACCAAACGCCAGCAATAATACTGGCTCAGATAAAATCTGTCTGGCACGCAAATGGCTGTTGCCATAATCAGGCTTAAGAAAAATGCTCAAAACCGCTTGCCTCAAGTTGTCGCGAAATGCCTTGTTTAAAAATCCGCAGCCCCGGCTGCGCTTCAATCTCGCCGATGCAGACACAGCCTGCCGGCACTGATGACTGCCTGGACTTGGGCAGCGTAAAACACAACTGATAATCGTCGCCGGCAATCAATGGCATCTGCCAGTCGCCGCTACTCTGAATGTAAGCACTGACCGACGCGGACAGCGGCAGTCTCTCCCAATCGATGCGCGCGCCAACCTGACTTTTTTGCAGAATATGGCCCAGATCGGCAGCCAGCCCGTCGGAAATATCGATACAAGCGTGAGCAATGCCGCGCAAAGCCAGCCCTGTCGCCAGCTGCGGCTGTGGCCGATTGAATGCCTGCAAAGCCTGTTCCTGATCTGTAACCGCAAGCCCCTGCCGGATTTTCAGCCCTAATCCGGCATCACCGATGGCACCACTGAGATAAATCAGATCACCGACTTGCGCCGCCGAACGTAATAGCGCCTGTCCTTCCGGCACCCAACCCATCGCCTGCACGGTCAGAGTCAGCGGACCCGCAGTGGTATCGCCACCGATCAGGTCCACCTGGTGCTGACGCGCCAGTGCCATGAAACTCTCCGAGAAGGCTTGCAACCAGGGATGATTAATCGCGGGTAAAGTCAGAGCCAGTGTCACGGCAAAAGGTTCAGCGCCCATTGCCGCCAGATCACTGAGATTGACCGCCAGCAATTTATGGCCCAGATCGGCTGGATCAACATCAGCAAAGAAATGGACGTTTTCCACCATGGTATCGGTAGTGACCGCCAGCTGATGACCGGCCGCAACGGACAGCAAGGCGCAGTCATCACCGATACCCAACCGGGTAGCCGGATGACACGGCTGATGCTGGGCAAAATAACGCTGGATCAGATCAAACTCGGCCTCGGCCATTCAACTGCCGGATTTAGCGGTTTTAGCGGCAATCTCGAGCGCACGCTGTTTCTGGCTCAGCTTGTCGAGAATACCGTTGACATATTTATGACTGCCTTCGGCACCAAAGAATTTTGCCAGATTGACACTTTCATTGATGATGACCCGGTAAGGAGTATCCAGACGGTTAATCAATTCGTAGGTGCCGATACGCAAAATAGCCCGTTCTACCGGATCAATCTTTTCAACCGGCCGGTCGACAAACTCGGCCAGCGCCGCATCAATCCGGTCGAGCTGTTGCGGCACACCATGAAAAATTTCGGAAAAATAGCTTTTTTGTGCGCCTTTGAGGTGCTGCTCTTCCAGAAAGTACGTTTCGATACTGTTTAAACTGGCACCCGAGATTTGCCACTGATACAGCGCCTGCACGGCGCATTTGCGGGCATTGGTTTTTGCTTCACTCATTTAACACCTTAACCGGCAACGTTTAAGGTGTTAAACAGACTGACCATTTCAATCGCTGACAAAGCCGCTTCAGCGCCTTTGTTACCGGCTTTGGTTCCTGCGCGTTCAATGGCCTGTTCAATGCTATCCACAGTCAACACACCAAAGCTGACCGGCAAATCATACTGCAGCGCAATCTGGGCAATGCCTTTGACACATTCACCAGCGACATATTCAAAATGCGGTGTGCCACCACGAATCACCGCCCCCAGCACAATGATGGCATCGTATTTTTTACTGGCGGCAATCCGCTGCACCACCATCGGCAATTCAAACGCACCCGGTACTTTAACCAGTGTGATCGCCTGTTTATCGGCACCGTGGCGAACCAGGGCATCAATCGCACCATTTTCCAACTGCTCAACGATAAAGCTGTTGAATCGTGATGAAACAATACAAAACTTGCCGCCCTGAGCGGAAAAATTGCCTTCGATGGTATTGACCGTTGTCATGTGTGTACCTTTAGTTGCTGTATAAATTAAAACGAAGTCTCGACATGTTCGACCACTTGCAGATCGAAACCTGACAAACCAATATATTTTTTCTGGGCGCCCATCACTTTTAAACGTCTGACCCCTAAGTCCGATAAGATCCGGGAACCAGTACCGGTGGTGCGCCAATCGGCATCACTACCCTGATCAACCGGCGCTTTAATGCCGTTGTCTTCCAGCTGATAACCATGAATCAGCTCAACCAGGGCTTTATTATTTTCCTGCTGCCGAATAATCACTAATACCCCGCGTCCCGCTTCGGCAATTTTTTTCATTGCCTCCCGGACCGGCAGACTGCAATCACTGCGCTTGGAGGCGAACAGATCATCACACAGATTCCGGGCATGCACTCTGACTAACACCGGTTCATCCCCGGCCACATCCCCCATTACCAGGGCCAGATGGACATTATCATCGTTGTGATCCTGATAGGCATACAACCTGAAGTCACCGTATTCGGTCGGATAGGCACATTCACTGATCCGTTCCAGGGTGTTTTCATGCTCGATCCGGTAATGAATCAGGTCGGCGATGGTGCCTATCTTGAGGTTATGCTGCTTGGCAAACACTTCCAGATCGGGACGTCTAGCCATAGAACCATCATCATTGAGAATTTCGACAATCACCGCTGCCGGTTCCACGCCAGCCAGACCGGCCAGATCACAACCGGCTTCGGTATGTCCGGCGCGATTCAGCACACCGCCCGCCTGAGCCATCAGCGGAAAGATATGGCCCGGTTGCACCAGGTCACTGGGCTGAGCATTGGCAGCTACTGCAGCCTGAATAGTCAGGGCGCGATCAGCGGCAGAAATGCCGGTTGTCACCCCTTGTGCGGCTTCAATCGATACCGTGAAGTTAGTGGTATAAGGAGTTTTGTTGTCATTGACCATCAAGGGCAAGCGTAACTGCTGACAACGCTCTCGGGTCAACGTCAGACAAATCAGTCCACGCCCGTATTTGGCCATGAAATTGATGTCTTCGGGACGGGCAAAGGCAGCCGCCATTAATAAATCGCCTTCATTTTCACGGTCTTCATCGTCCATGATGATGACCATTTTGCCCTGCCGCAGGTCGTCGATAATCTCTTCTATGCTATTCATTGAATAAAACCTGCGTTTTTTAAGAGCGATTCGGTGATGGTGGACTGTGGGGTATGGCCGGCACTGCCTTGCAGCAAGCGCTCCAGATAGCGAGCCAGAATATCCACTTCCAGATTAACCTCATCACCCGCCCGACTGCCGGCCAAGGTGGTTTCCTGCAAGGTATGCGGCACGATATTGACCGTAAAATGACTGCCTTCGACAGCATTGACGGTCAGACTGATACCGTTAATGGTGATCGAGCCTTTTTCGGCAATATAGCGGGCCAGATTATCAGGCGCTTTGAATTTAAAACGGATCGAGCGGCCATCAGGCTGTTTCTCGGCGATAGTGCCAATGCCATCGACATGGCCACTGACGATATGCCCCCCCAGCCGGGTAGTCGGCGTCAATGCCAACTCCAGATTGACCGGCGAACCGGCTTTCAGGGTTTTTAGTGTGGTCCGCGATAAAGTCTCATTCGAGACATCGGCACAAAAATAATGCTCGCCGAGTTCGACCGCAGTCAGACAAACACCATTCACCGCAATACTGTCACCGAGATTACAGTCTGCCAGCGGCAACTTGCCGGTATTGATGGTCAACCGGTAATCACCACCGCGAGCCTGAACATCGGCAATCGTACCGATCGCTAAGATAATACCTGTAAACATGTTTAAATTAATTTTGAGCGCGTGTTAGGGTTAATCGTAAATCCGGGCCAACCGCCCTGATATCTTGAAAATGTAATAATTTCTGTTGCGACATTCGCTGTAATCCGGGCAAATCAAACAGGCCTCTGGCCTGATCGCCCAGCAAACAGGGTGCCATGTAAATCAACCATTGATCAACTAAATCGGTTTCGATCAAAGCGCCATTCAGAATCGCTCCGGCTTCGACCCAGACAGTATTGATTTGCTGGCGTCCCAGCTCGGCAAAGACTGCATGCAAATTCAGGCGCTGTTGATCACCGGCCAGCTGAAATACCTGACAGCCGAGATCACGCAATCGCTGCTGAGCCTGCTGGTCTTCGCTGCAGGTAAAAACCCAGACTTTGCCGGAAGTTTGCAGAATCTTTGCTTGTAATGGCAGCCGTAACCCTGAATCGAGCACAACTTTGACGGGAGGTTCAATATCAAACGCCACCCGTGCATTCAATTGCGGATCATCGGCCAGAATCGTGTTGATGCCGGTCACAATCGCACTACTGGCAGCTCGATAGCGTTGCACATCCTGCCGAGACTGTGATGAGGTAATCCACTGACTTTCACCGGAAGCCATCGCAGTGCGGCCATCGAGACTCATTGCCAGTTTGCTACGCACCCAGGGTAAACCCTGAGTCATACGCTTGAAAAAACCCTGATTCAGCTTGGCGGCTTCGTCAGCGAGCAGGTCCAAAACTACTTCGACACCTGCCGCCCGCAAACGCCTGATACCTTCACCGGCAACCAACGGATTGGGATCCTGCATCGCAACCACGACACGCCCAATACCGGCTGCGATCAATGCATCACAACAAGGCCCGGTCCGGCCATGATGGCTGCAAGGCTCCAATGTCACATAAGCCGTTGCACCACGGGCCTGACTGGTTTTTGACAGGGCATCGACTTCGGCATGAGCCAATCCGGCGCGCTGGGTCCAGCCTTCGGCAATAATTTGCTGATCTTTGACCAGTACACAGCCGACCGCAGGATTCGGGTCGGTGGTGTAAATGCCTTTTTCAGCCAATTTTATGGCCTGAGCCATAAAAAAATGATCAAGACTGGACATCGTCTTGCTGTAGCTGGTCAATCATTTTGGTGAACTCACTGACATCTTCGAAACTGCGGTAAACCGAAGCAAAACGTACAAATGCCACATGATCGAGCGCATTCAGCTCTTTCATTACCAACTCACCAAGCTGATAGGCAGGAATTTCACGTTCGCCTTTGGACATCAGGGCTTTCTTGATCCGGCTGATGGCGGCCTCAACGGCATCAGCCTGTACCGGTCTTTTTTCCAGCGCCCGTTGCATACCGGCACGCAGCTTGTTTTCATCAAAACTTTGCCGGGCGCCATTGCGTTTAATGATGCGCGGCAAAGTCAGTTCGACAACCTCAAAGGTGGTAAAGCGCTCTTTGCATGCCAGACACTCTCTTCTGCGCTTAACCTGTTCCCCTTCGTCAGCTAACCGAGTGTCGATGACCCGGGTATCTTGTGCAGAACAAAACGGACAACGCATTTTTGAGGCCGATAAATCGTTAAAGGAGCGTCAATTCTATTACAGATTAGCTTGATCCCGAAATCAGCCCGACAACACCATCTCATAGAGGCGGTGACAAGACTGTAGATTGCCACTTAAGCAATCACCAGTAAAAATAACATAACCTATTGTTTAATATAAAAAAATATAAAAACACATCAGGCGCAGCAATTATTTTTTCCGCTGACTGACAATAAAAAACAAAATAATGTTTTGACACGAAACTTTTTTGAGTGTAAAAAATGCCCCGTCGACCAAAAATAATATCAATTTCGACAAGCAATCTGATTGCGCTTTCGTAAGAAAGCTTATTATTACAACAATAGAAAGAGGATTAAAAAATGGCTGAGCAAGAAAAAGACAACACAACTTTAGTATTCGCAGTTGTAACCGTAATCGCAATTGCTGGTGTACTGCTTCTGAAAAGTCGTGAAACTGAGCATTTAGCAAACAGTGGTCCAACTACTGCAGCCGCTGAAGCTAAAGCTTTCCAGGCTAAAAAAGACTTCAATAATGACATTCTGGGCCAAGCGAAATAATTTTTTGCTCGGTTAACTCTAAAACCACCTGACTTTATTGGTTAGGTGGTTTTTTTATGCCTGTAATCTGCGATGCAGGTGACAACAACCGTTTCAGTTGTCGCCACAGCACCCGGCCTGCAATCAGCCTGGATGATTCAGCTTCAAGCGCAGTAAATGTACCCTACGATTATCGGCTCGCAGCACTTCAAAACAAAAGCCATCAATTTCGATCTTTTCGCCTTTTTTAGGAAAATGCTCCAGCCTTTGCACGATCAAACCGCCAACGGTGTCGCATTCATCGTCCTCGAAATCAGCTGAAAAATACTGATTAAAGTCTTCAATTGGCGTCAACGCATTGACAATGAATTCTCGCTCATTACGCGGGTAAATATATTCGCGGGTTTCATCTTCGTCATGCTCGTCTTCAATTTTGCCGACGATTTGTTCCAGAATATCTTCAATGGTGACCAGCCCCGCCGCATTACCGTATTCATCAACCACGATCGCCATATGATTGCGTTCGGTTCTAAACTCCTTCAACAACACATTCAGACGCTTGCTTTCAGGCACCACGCTGGCCGGACGCATGATTGCTTCGACTTTCAACTTCTTATTAGTCAACGCATGAGCCAACAAATCCTTGGCTAACAACACACCAATGACTTTACTGCGATCTTCTTCAATAACGGGAAAACGGGAATGGGCAAATTCGACAACCAGCGGAAAAATACTTTCCAGCTCGGCATCACCAGGTACTACCACCATTTGCGAGCGCGGAATCATGATATCTCTGACCCGCATTTCTGAGACATGAATCACGCCTTCCATCATGGCAAGGGCATCAGAATCAAGCAGTCGTTTTTCTTGCGACTCTCTGAGTATGGCTAACAAATCTTCCTGATCTTGTGGCTCCCCGGTCAGAAAGTAACTGATACGTTCAATTAAACTTTTCTGAT
>CAIUWU010000121.1 GCA_903902945.1 uncultured Pseudomonadota bacterium | reverse complement strand
TTAGTGCCGGTTCGCGCACCGGCGGGCGCGGTACTTTCTTTGCTCGGCCAAAGAAAGTACCCAAAGAAACGCCGCCCCGATGCCGCTGACTTCCTGCGCTGCCAGGCCTGAGCCCGGGGCGGGCAGAAGGGTCTTCCTGACCCTCTGCCCGCCAGCGGCATCCCTGCCGCTGCCCGTTCGGGCTGTTTCCGGCCTCAGACCTGACTGCTCGGCGCAGCATAGGGGGAGTTGGTCAAGGCGATGGTTCGGCTGGGGGTTGGTGCGATTGGGGCTTTTGGAGTCATGGCTCCGACAAGAATAGCTGGCAGCGTTGGACCGTTTAGCGAATTGAGATTACTTTTCTTGAGTCCGCGAAGTTGTCAGGTCTTAGCGAAACGCTGAGGGCTTTTGCTGGATTGCTGCACGGCGTTGGCAATGAGGGCTTCGATTAAAACCCTATGATGTCTGCAATTAAATCGGCCGTTCAGAATTGCCTGAATTAAAGCCGTCATCCCGGCAGGGATTGCCGGGATCCAGAGTGCGGGAGGCGATGGTTAACTGTGGTTGGCAGTGGCGGCGGGGTTGTTGCTGGTGGGGTGGTGGTTGAGGGGTTGCTTTGCGGATATCGGGCCAGCATCGATATAAGGTTGCTGCGCTGGCCCGATTGAGGGTTGGGTGTTATTTGACGATTTCTGCGGCGGCGGCTTTCAATTTGGCTTCATCGGCCTGGATGGCTTTCATCATCGGGTTTTGTGAGCTTTTTGCGCCGGCGACTAAGGCATCGGCGGTTTTGAATTTGGCTTTCAATGCGTCGACTGCGGGCGCTACCGAGCCATTGTGACAAGCTTTGCAGGTGTCTGCTTCGCCGGCGTTGGCCAGTGCTGGTGCCAGAGCCATTAAGGCCAGAGTCATCATGGTTGGTAAGGTTCTTTTCATTGTCGGTCTCCTGATTTTTTATAGTTGTTGTGTTTACGATAAGCTTTTCAAGCTGTTAGCATGGTTTGTGAATAGTGATGCGCAAAGCGTCCATTCGGCCACCAACAGCCTTCTATCACGGCCTATGTCTCAATGTAAACCCTTTAACCAGACCAAGACATCAGCCAGCACCTGCATCATCACCTTAGCCAGTGGCTTGAGCGCCCGGGGATAGTATTAATTTTGCCTCTGCCGCAAGGCCGGTATCAGGCTGATCGCCATGGTCTTTAGCAGCCCAGCGAAGTAAACACAAACTGCTGACTGTCGAACAACCCCTTGTCACTCAGCTTTAATTGGGGAATTACCAGCAAAGCCATGAATGACAACGTCATGAACGGCGCCCGCAAAGCCGAGCCCATCTGCTGCCTGGCAATCTGATTCAGGATCTGGTAACGCTGCCCGACGCTATCGCCATCGGCATCACTGATTAAACCGGCGACCGGCAACGGCAGACACTCGAATTGGCCATTGTGGACACAGCCAATTCCGCCCTGCTGATCAATGATGCCATTTACCGCCTGACAGAGTGCCGCCGGATCACAACCAACGGCGATGATGTTATGCGAATCATGCGCCACCGTCGATGCCAGTGCACCATCATGCAAGCCAAATCCCTGTACCAGCGCCACTGCCGGCGGCGCCGGCTGATAGCGATTAACCACCACCAGCCACAAAATATCGTTTTCGAGATCGGCGACCAGCCTGCCCTGTTCGAATCTGGCCGGCTGTAGTAACTGCTGTGTGATCAGCTCGCCGTCGGTGACTTTAATCACCCGACATAGCGCTGCCGATGCCGGCACCGCCAGATCGTCCGGCTGAATTTTGCGGGCATGAAACTGATTGAGGTGCGGTGATTGCCAGTGCGGCAATAAACTGTTGCCATTACTGGCGACTAACTGACCGGCAATCCAGGTTTTGCCAACCCTGAATTGCTGCAAATCATCAACCAGCACCGCGTCCATGCTGTCACCGAGCCGTAACTGCCCGACCGGTAAGCCGTAGTGTTTGATCGGATTAAGGCAGGCGCATTGCAAGACATCAAACAGGCGATGCCCGTGGGCAATTGCTCTGACTACCAAACTGTTGATATGGCCAGCCAGCAAATCATCCGGGTGCTTGTCATCACTGCAAAACATCAGCTGCTCCGGGTAGCGGCTGATTAACGGATGCAGGGTGTCGAAATTGCGCGCTGCGGACCCCTCGCGAATCTGAATCTGCATCCCGCTGGCCAGCTTGGCTTCTGCCTCGGCCAGCGCCGCGCATTCGTGATCGGTACTGATCCCGGCGGCCGCATATGCCCTGGCTTGATCGCCGCTCAGCCCGGGTGCATGGCCATCGATCGGATAACCGTAACGCTGGGCCAGTGCCAGTTTTTTCAGCATGGCCGGATCATGGGCCAGTACCGCCGGATAATTCATGACTTCCGATAAATATCGAATCTTGCCGGTTTTGAATAAGCTTTCCAGCTGGGCGGCATCGAGACGGGCGCCGGCAGTTTCAAATGCAGTAGCCGGAACACAGGCCGGTGCGCCGAAAAAAAACTTGAATGGGGTATGGCGGGCGCTTGCCAGCATGTAGTCAATCCCGGCCATTCCCAGCACATTGGCGATTTCATGGGGATCGGATACGGTGGCGACCGTGCCATGCCGTACCGCGATCCGGGCGAATTCGGCTGGCGTCAGCATGGAACTTTCGATATGGACATGGGCATCGATAAAGCCCGGCAGCAGGTAAGGACAACTACTGTCGACCCCGGCCAGCTCGCGGATCTCGGTAATCACGCCATCAGACCAGACGATTGCCGCCTTGAAAATCCGTTTAGCGGCAATATCGACCAGATTGGCCAGCAGTTGTCCGCTCGTCATCGCTGCCTGATTCAAAACTGATCCGGATAAATGTCGGCAGCGCCGTCGAGATTGCCGGTGTCACGATAAGTCAGCGGCGGCTCGGCACTGTGATGCAATGCGCCGTCAGTCACTTTCACCACTACTAGCACATGATCGCCAGCCGGATGGCAGTCGCAGACTGCGCATTCAAAATGCGCCGCGACATCATCAAGCAGCGGTACACCGCTGACACCGGGGTGCCAGGCTATGTTAGCGAGTTTATCGACACTGGCAGGCTGGCCAAAATGCGCGGCCAGCGCGAGCTGATCACGCCGCAGCACATTTACCGACAAACGCTTGCTGCTCTGGATCAGCCGATAAGAACGGTGCTGCGGATTTACGCTGATCGCCAGCAGCAAAGGCTGAAACGATACCGGCATCAACCACGCCGCCGTAAAGGCATTGTGCTGCTGCTCGGCACTGACACCGATCACATAAACCCCGGTGGTAATTTGCCGGAACAATTCGGCCATCGCCTGACTCATTTGTTTCTCCTGTCTGCGCCCGGTCTGAAAACTCAGGCTCCGAAAATCACTGGTTCGATCAGTGGCAAGGCCTCGGCCATATGTTCAAAACCATGCGAGCCGCCTTCGAAACTGATTACTCTGGCTATACCCTGATATTTGGCAATAGTTGCCGCCGAATCGATCAACTGATCACCCATATCCAGCAGAATGGTGCGGTCTATGGCTTGCCTCGCATGCTGCAGATGCTGTTCATAAAGCTGATATTGCAGACAATCGGCCAAGGTCCATTGGTAGGGCTGTCCGGTTTCGTAGTTTGCGCTGACACCGATAAATTGCTGCAATAACTGGCTGGGACAAAGCGCCGGGTTGATCATAATGGCCTTACTGCCGGTTTTCAGCGCCAGATATTCACTGCTGAAGCCGCCCATCGAAGAACCCATGAAAATTACCTCATAACCTTGATCGAGCAACTGGTTCCACTCAAACAGCCTGTCTTCGACAAGGCTCTGAAAATCACGGTAATCGAGATTAGGCGTCAGGAAAACGATAGCATGTTCGGCGCAAAACGCCTGCAATACCCGCAGTTTCTGTTTGCTGATCAATAACTGTCCGTTCAGATCCAGCGAGGCGGAATTAAAACCGTGCAGATAAATAATGGCTTGCTTACTCATGTCGATTCCAACTGTCTGTGTAGTCTTGGTAGATTAGTAAAAATGTAAAAATTATTTGCTGAAGCTAATGATCAATAGGCTAAACTGACCGGCGTTTTTTGACAGCTTTAATCACTGATAATCACTGACAGCAGCGGAAATCAATTCATGCAATTATCTCAGTTCATGCGCACAGTATTCGTTTTGACGCCTTTCAGCCTGTTGGTAACCGGCTGCGTGGCTCCGGCACCGGCTCCTTATTATGGTTCGTATGGTTCGACCTATGTAGCACCGCCTCCGCCAGCGCCGGCCCCGGCAGTGGGCTATTACGGTCCGGTTGTACCGCCGGTAGGCGTTCAGGTTATCGCACCCATCGGCGTTGCCCCCGGCATAGGCTGGGGCTGGGCTTATCATCCGCATCGCGGCTGGGGCTGGCATCATAATCATCATGGCTGGCGTCATCATTAAGCCTGTTTGGCGCTCACATTAGACCGGCAGGCTAATGTGAGCCTTTATAGCCATTGCGCCTTTTTCAAACGCCAGTAAAGCAAGGCGCTGCCAATGGCCACCACAGCAATCACCAGCGGATAACTGTATTCCCAGTCCAGTTCCGGCATGTGTTTAAAATTCATGCCATACCAGCTGAACACCATGGTGGGTATCGCCAGAATCGCACCCCAGCCTGCCAGTTTTTTTACCACATCATTTTGGCGCACGGTTTCAAAGGTCAGATGCACCTGCATCGCCGCCAGCAGCATTTCCCGCATACTGTGAATCGACTGATCGATACGCTTGATGTGATCGGCTACATCACGAAAATAAACACTGACCTCAGCGGGAATCAGGCTATTGTGAAAACGCATCAGTTCATTACAAATATCGATCACCGGATTAATCGCCACTTCGAGCAACAGTAGTTCACGCTTTAATTCGTACAGGCCTTCCATGGTCTGACGACTGGGCCGGTATTGAAAAATCGCCGATTCCAGCACATCAAACCGTTCTTGCAAGCCATCGATCACTGGCATGTAGTTGTCAACAATAAAATCCATGATCGAGTACAGCGCAAAACCCGGACCTTTGCTAAGTTGATGCGGCTGAGCTTCACAACGTTCTCTGACTTTACGCAGACTGGCCGAGGCGCCATGCCGGACCGTCACCAGAAAACGGCTGCCTAAAAACAAATGGGTTTCCCCAAAATCAACGCCCTCTTCACCCAGCTGCGCAGTGTGCAACACCATAAACAGTGAATCGCCATACTCTTCGAGTTTGGGACGCTGGTGAGCGGAACAGGCATCTTCGATGCTTAAATCGTGCAGCCCGAATTGTTGCTGAATATTGTCGAGCAGGGCTTTATTGGCTTCTCTCAGGCCCAGCCAGATAAAGGTGTTGTCACGTTGCAATACGGCGCCGATTTGCGCCAGTGTGATCTCCCCCAGACTGATACCGTTTTCATAGGCCACACAACGCATGACCATATTCTGTTCTGTTAGCGACACGCCGCTGCTCCTGATGCCCTTAGGGGGTTAAATGAAAAAAATGCAGCATCAGAGCATAACTGAGCGCAGTAATAAATGTCGAAATCAGCAAGGACAGCCAAAAGTTGACGCCGACGGTCAGTGTCCACCATAACACTACGAAAAAACCCAACGACGGCAGCACCAGCCAGAAGATCTGTCTGGCAAGACTGGCAATCTGCTGGGTATCGCCGGTATCGGTATACAGCCAGATGAAGGCCAGGATTGAAGTCAGCGGCAATGACGCAATCAGCGCCGCCAGTGTAGTGCTGCGTTTGGCCAGTTCGGAAATCGCGGTTATCAGCAGCGCCGACAGCAGCACTTTAATCAGGTAATACATAAATCCTTGGGTTTGAGTGCCGGGCAATCGGTCAGTTTGCGCAGCGATTGATCGGAATCGGCTTTTGATAAAGGCGCCATTATAAGAGCATGATACGGCGTTGCGGCCAGCATCGTGCTGTCATCAATTTGTCATATTGATTGCGTAATCTTCGCCCTGAAAAAAATAACGGAGCACAAAAAATTATGT
>CAIUWU010000120.1 GCA_903902945.1 uncultured Pseudomonadota bacterium | reverse complement strand
GATGCGCTTGTTTCTGGTTTATGCCGAAGGTAATTTCATTGAGGCTGGTGATGAAACCCCCTATTTTCAGATTGGTGAAACCAAATACGGCAAACCGATCATTGATCGGGTGATTCGTCCTCATACGCCTTTGACCGACGCGATGAAATGCGTGCTGGTCTCATTTGACTCCACCATGCGCAGTAATTTGTCGGTGGGTTTGCCGATTGATATCGCCTGCTATATTCCCGACAGCTTTCGGCTGGAGTTACAGCAGCATATCGGTTTCGATGATCCGTATTTTGCCCAGATCAGTCGTCGCTGGGGTGACGGTTTGCGTGGTGTGTTTGCCTCATTACCGAATCCGGAGTGGCTGGTAGAAATCGAAAATCAGCAGCAAACTCCTCCTTCTTTTTAAGCCGGACAGTAGTCATGACCATTCGTGTTGCTTTGCATCATCAATCTCACTATGTCTTCGATCGGCCGGTTACTGCATCACCGCATGAAATTCGCCTGCGGCCTGCGGTTCATAGCCGTACGCCCATCAGTGGTTATTCGCTGAACATCCGCCCTGAAAAACATTTCATTCACTGGCAGCAGGATGCTTACGGCAATTTCGTGGCCCGGATTACCTTTCCTGAGCCCACTAGCGAAATCGACATCACAGTGGATTTGCTGGCGGATATGACGGTGATCAATCCCTTTGATTTCTTCGTCGAAGACTGGGCCGAACATTACCCGTTTGATTATCCTGAGACCTTGCAACTGGAACTGGCGCCGTATCTGGAAACCGATCCAGTCGGGCCATTGCTGGCCAAATGGCTGTCGCTGTTTAAAACCGGGCTGCCTGAACAAATCAATATTACCCAGTTTCTGGTCAGTCTCAATCAAAGCCTGCAGCGCGAAGTATCGTATCTGATCCGCATGGAACCGGGCGTGCAGAGTGCCGAGGAAACCTTGGCCAAGCAGTCCGGTTCCTGTCGTGACAGCGCTTGGTTGCTGGTACAGGTGTTGAGAAATATGGGGATCGCCGCCCGTTTCGTTTCCGGTTATCTGATTCAGTTAGTTGCTGATGAAAAGCCGCTGGATGGCCCGGCAGGCCCCAGCGAAGACTTTACCGATCTGCATGCCTGGTGCGAGGCCTATATTCCGGGCGCTGGCTGGGTGGGATTGGATGCAACTTCGGGTTTGCTGGCCGGCGAAGGTCACATTCCGCTGGCGGTCAGTGCCGTGCCGGCATCGGCAGCGCCGGTTTCCGGAATGACCGGCATCTGTGAATCGAAACTGGATGTGGTGATGCGTGTCACCCGGATTCATGAAGATCCCCGGGTTACTAGACCCTATAGCGAATCGCAGTGGCAAGCTATTCGCAGTCTGGCGCAGCGAGTTGATCAACAGTTACAGGCCGCTGATGTCCGGCTGACTCAGGGAGGGGAGCCGACTTTTGTGGCGGCCGATAATATGGATGGCGCCGAATGGAATGTGGCCGCGCTGGGTGAACAAAAATGGCAACTGGCTAATCAGTTGCTCAGACGCTTGCAGCAACAGTTTGCCGCTGACGGTGTGGTGCATTTCGGGCAGGGTAAATGGTATCCCGGAGAACCTTTGCCGCGCTGGGCTTTGAATGTGTTTTGGTGTGAAGATCTGGCCATCTGGCAGGATCAGGCACTGATTGCTGGTGAGCCGGCCACTATTGATGCCAAAACGCTCGAACAGTTTATCGAATTACTGGCCAGGCAACTGGGGTTGAATCCGGGTTACTGGATAGCGGCCTATGAAGACCCTTGGCATGCGCTGGATAGCGAAAGCCGCTTGCCGGTCAATCTCGATCCGCATGACAGCGATCTGGCTCAGGCCGGTGAACGCGCGGCTCTGGCCAAGCAGTTGCGCAAAGGATTGCAAGCGGTCGTCGGTTATGTATTGCCGTTGAAAGCAGACGAAAATACCCGGCAATGGCGCTCCAGTCGCTGGCCGCTAAAACATCCGCGCTTGTATTTATTGCCGGGCGATTCGCCGCTGGGGTTGCGGCTGCCGCTGAGCAGTCTGCCCTGGGTCGCGGCAGATGATTTTGAAGTGGAACTGCCGTTGGATCCGTTTGCCGAGCGGGTGCCGCTGGCTCAGCTCAAGAGCGTCAAGCAACCGGTCAAACCAGAAGCGATTAATCTGGCGCCCAAACCGCAGGATGTGATTCATACGGCGCTGGCTCTGGAAGTGCGCGATGGCTTTTTATATGTATTCATGCCGCCGCTCAATCGTCTGGAAGACTGGCTGGAGCTGGTGGCGGCGTTGGAAGCGACTGCCGCCAAATTGCAGCTGCCATTGCGTCTGGAAGGTTATCCGCCACCGCGCGATCCGCGACTCAAATCGTTGTCGGTTACACCGGATCCCGGCGTTATCGAAGTCAATATTCACCCCTCTGCCAGTTGGGATGAACTGGAAAGCCGCACTGAGCAGCTTTATCACCAAGCTCGCCATTGCCGGCTGGCCACCGAGAAATTCATGCTCGATGGTCGTCATACCGGTACTGGCGGCGGCAATCATATTACCTTGGGTGGTGCCACCCCGGCCGATAGTCCGTTTCTACGACGACCGGATTTGCTACACAGTCTGATTGTCTACTGGCAGCAGCATCCGGCTTTGTCCTATCTGTTTTCCGGACAGTTTGTCGGACCGACCAGCCAGGCGCCGCGAGTCGACGAGGCGCGCGACGATAATCTGTATGAGCTGGAAATTGCCTTTCAGCAAATGCAGCAGCATTTGCAAAGCGGCGAAGAAACCGCTCAGCCTTGGTTGGTAGATCGGTTGCTGCGGAATTTGCTGATCGATCTGACCGGTAATACCCACCGGGCTGAATTCTGTATCGATAAACTGTATTCGCCGGATTCATCTACCGGGCGTCTGGGCTTGCTGGAATTAAGAGCCTTTGAAATGCCGCCGCATTATCAGATGAGTCTGTTGCAGGCCTTATTGCTACGCAGTCTGGTGGCGCGTTTCTGGAAACAGCCTTATCAGGGTAAGCCGGTTTATTGGGATACCGCCTTGCATGATCGCTTCATGCTGCCGCATTTCATCGAACAGGATATGGGCGATATTGCCCGTGATTTGCGTCAGGCCGGATATGCGTTTGATGATGCCTGGTTTGCGCCGTTTATCGAATTTCGGTTTCCGCGCTATGGCACTGTGGTCTACGAAGGTGTGCAATTGGAATTGCGTCAGGCCATCGAGCCCTGGCATGTGTTGGGCGAAGAAATCAGTGGTGGCGGTACCGCGCGTTATGTCGATTCGTCGGTGGAACGTTTGCAGGTCAAAGTCAGCGGCATGATTGCTAACCGCCATCAGGTGGTTTGTAACGGTCGCTTGTTACCGCTGCATCCGACCGGTGTGCCCGGTGAGTTCGTTGCGGCGGTGCGCTTTAAAGCCTGGGCGCCGCCATCGGCGCTGCATCCGACCATAGGTGTGCATGCGCCGCTGGTGTTTGATGTGCTGGATAGCTGGAACGGACGCTCGATTGGCGGCTGTACCTATCATGTCAGTCATCCCGGTGGTCGCAATTATCAGACCTTTCCGGTTAACGCCAATGAAGCAGAAGCCCGGCGGCGAGCGCGGTTTTGGGAGCATGGACATACCCCTGGCGCGATGCATGTCAAACCGGAGCCAATCAATCCGCGTTTTCCAATGACGCTGGATTTACGCTGGAAAGCGTCGTAACAGTGATTTGTCTGAGGTGGTGGTGCTTGTTTTAAATCAAAACAGGCTGGAGTTTATCAGTTTATGATAGACACCAATTTCGCATATTTTAAAATATGGGTTGATTAGAGCGGCGTGCCGTTCTGATCGTCCCTATTCGAAGCGCCTCGGTAAGTTGTGTTGTTGCCCGGGGTTTTAATGAGTTCTCTACAGATATGACTACCGATCACGCCACCGCATTGCTGGACAGCTACTACCGTCAGGTTCAAACCATCATTCTCGATCGTCAGGACTGGATCAGCGGATTACTGCCGGCCAGTACCGCCGTTAATAATCACGGAAACTATACCGATGCCTGGGTGCGGGATAATGTTTACAGCATCATGGCGGCCTGGGGGCTGGCGCTGGCTTACCGCAAGCATGGACAGGATGCCGAGCGGCGTTATCTGCTGGAGCAGAGTGTGGTCAAGCTGATGCGCGGTTTGCTGACTGCAATGATGCGGCAGGCCCCTAAGGTCGAAAAATTCAAACATACTCAGAATCCGCTCGATGCCTTGCATGCCAAATACAACACCCAGACTGGGGAAGTGGTGGTGGGCGACGATGAGTGGGGCCATCTGCAACTGGACGCGACTTCCTTGTTTTTACTGATGCTGGCACAAATGACGGCATCGGGCTTACAGATTGTCTTCAGTTTTGATG
>CAIUWU010000119.1 GCA_903902945.1 uncultured Pseudomonadota bacterium | reverse complement strand
GCCGTCGATCGCACTCAACATTGGGCTACCAATCCCCGATCGAATTCGAGCGGGAATTTTTGAGAGACGCTGCCTAAACAGGTGTCCGGTTTTTGTTGACCATTACAGGTTTATGGTGCCTATCCGGCAAAAGAAGGCGAATTATCAATAGTGATGCTCGATAGCGAACAAACCGTTCTGGTTCGCCTGAGCTTTTCAGTGTTGCCAGTCGGTGAATCACATCTGTTGTATATAGCCGGTATCCAGGGCGCTGCCGGGGAAAACTCCCGCGAGAAAGTGGGCAGTGCCAGTAAAGCCTGTTTCGGCTTGGCCCCCAGACGGATAGCCATCGAGGTTTTATTGGCCATTGCTCAACACACGGCGGCCAAACAAATCTTGGGTGTCTCCGATAAACACCATATTTCCAGTAAAAAGCTCACCAAGCATTTCAGCTATGATGATTACTGGTCAGATTTTGAGGCTGGTCTGAATGCCGATGGTGATTACATCTTACCGCTGGTGCCCAAGCACAAGGATTATGCCGATACACCGCGCAAGCGCAGAGCCAAATATCGTCGTCAACAGGAATTGCTTGCAGCCGTATCGCAAGCAACGCTGGCCACATTACAGTAAATTGGGGCTTGTCATCTAGCCTGACCAGGTCTTACAAGGCAATCAAAGTCGCTGTTTGTCCTGCCAGCAGCGCATCATGCAACAACCCGGCTTATTAATTGTCGGTGGCGGTGTCAATCCGATTATTCGGAGGAAAAATGCTCAGAAAAGTACTCAATATTTTTTTCGTGATTCTGCCGGTCAGTGTCAGTGCAAATCAGCATGAGCGCATTTTTTTACGGGGGGAGGTCATGGCAGACACGGTGTTTGCCATGGATAAGGTGGTCAACTGCGGTGCATACATTTTTGCTTTATCGGCTCTGGATGGCTACAGATACTTTGCAGACACTAATCAGCTGGTTTTGCTTGACGGCTATCGGCATGATCTGAAAAATCATGCTTATTTATTCAATACCCTTGAGGATGGCTTGCTCGTCCATCATAAAATTATTATTGATTGGTCGAAGTCCGAAAATTATGGCCTGTGGTACACAGAGAAATCGATCAACGGCAAAAACAAAGTCAGTAAAGCAAAATGTCTGGTGGAAAAATATGTCCGGGAATCGCTCAGAGACGATCATCCGCGCAAAGACTGAGCCTCGTACCAGCCTTTCGAGCGATTAACCAGTTTCACGGCGATCAGCATCACCGGTACTTCAATCAAAACACCGACCACCGTGGCAAGCGCTGCACCGGACTCAAAACCAAACAAGCTGATAGCGGTTGCCACCGCCAATTCAAAGAAATTACTGGCGCCGATCAGCGCCGAAGGGCCGGCGATGTTGTGTGGTTCTCCAGCAATTTTATTCAGGTAGTAAGCGAGACTGGCGTTGAACAGCACCTGAATCAGGATCGGCACTGCCAGCAACGCAATCACCCGTGGTTGTTGCAAAATCGCCTGGCCTTGAAAGGCAAACAGTAGAATTAGTGTCAGCAGCAAGGCTGTCATCGAAGCATTAGCCATCCATGCCAGCCAGCGATCAAACCGCTTTTGGCCAGTATCTAACAGTAGTTTTCTGAATAGTTGGGCGATAACGACAGGCATGACGATATAAAGCACCACTGACGTTAATAAGGTAGCCCAGGGTACGCTGATCGACGACATTCCTAGCAGTAATGCCACCAGCGGAGCGAAAGCGACAATCATGATACTGTCATTTAAGGCAACCTGGCTTAGGGTGAACAGCGGATCGCCCTGGGTTAGCCGGCTCCAGACAAAGACCATGGCAGTACAAGGCGCCGCCGCCAGCAGAATCAGTCCGGCGATATAGTTGTCTAGCTGCGCGGCTGGCAGGTAAGCTGCAAAAACACCACGAATCAATAACCCGCCTAACAGCGCCATCGAAAACGGTTTGACCGCCCAGTTGATCAGCAGGGTAATACCGATGCCTTTCCAGTGACGTTTTACCTGATGCAAAGCGCCAAAATCGACCTTGATCAGCATCGGAATAATCATAATCCAGATTAATAGCCCGACCGGCAGGTTGACGCCGGCAAGCTTAAGTTGAGCAATCCGGCTGAACAGATCCGGCAGCCATTGTCCCAGCACTATGCCCGACAAAATGCACAGCAATACCCAAAAGCTTAAATAACGTTCAAAAAAATTCATGGCAGAAAAAGTTTATTGAGGCGGTAATGCGCTGCCGATGCGATCCATTTCAGCTTGCAGCTGTGCTTTATCATGCTGAAGCTGATCCAGTGGCAAGGCCAGAAACTGTTCAATCCGGTAACGCAGAATGTGGTAAGCAAGGTTGAAGGCTTCGGTAATTTCGGCTTCAGTACCTTCGGCATGAGCCGGATCTTCAACGCCCCAGTGGCTCCGTAAAGCCGGCCCCAGATAAGCCGGACAGGTTTCATTGGCAGCATTGCCGCAAACACTGATTACTATGTCGGGCGTCAGCGGCAAATCATGCCAGGATTTGCTGTAGTAGCCTTGGGTGGCAATACCTTCCCGCTCCAGTAAGGCCAGCGCGCGGCTGTTCAGTCGTCCCAGCGGTTTGCTGCCGGCGCTCAGGGCCTGCCAGCCAGCCGGTGCCAGATGATTGAAAATGGCTTCGCCCATTAAAGACCGGCAAGAGTTGCCGGTGCATAAAAATAGTAAGTTCATGAGGTTCAAGAGGCAGATGTTGCGGAATCGTCAGTCGCTGCACAGCAACGGTTGACAGCGTTGGCGGTAAAGCAGGGCTGCGGGTTTGCTGCACAGCAATTTTCGGTCAGGAAGCTGATTAAATCCTGGATTAAGGCTAGGTTGGCCCGATAACGCTGATAACGGCCTTCCTGAGTTACGGTCAGCAATCCCGCCACTGTCGATGCTTTCAGGTGAAAGGACAGATTGGTGGCCGGCAGATTCAGTTGCGCCGCGATTTCGCCGGCGACCAAGCCATCAGGGGCGTTTTTGACTAACAGCTTGAAAATATCCAGCCGGACGCTGGAAGCCAGAGATTCGAAAACAGTAGTTGCTAATTGATTGTTCATAGATTAACTATACAATAATTTTTGAAATATTGAATTAAAAATTGAATTTGTTACCCGCCAGTTCCAAGGATGGCTTCTTGGTTGGCTGTTAAAACCTTTGCTAGCCAGATTGCTGAAATCGGCACAGCGGGCTGTGTTAGACTGCCGGCCTCGCAAGCTTATTTGTAAGTCTTAATCCTGTAGGTAATTTGTGACAGCTTATAGGATGGTAACTGGGCTGGATTGATTGCCAATTGCCTGACGATCAAGGACTTTCAGTTAACTGAAAGTCCTTTTTTATGCTTGCCGTTTTTTATGGATATCGGAATTTTATCGATTTTGCCTGGCTGCAAGCTGGCAACAGGCCGAATCACCTAACGTTACAACGAGGCAAATGTTTTGAGTTTAAAAAGTTATCAGTCGGTTGATCGCGCCCAGTTAGCCAAAGATATCAGCGAGTTACACCGGCAAGCCCTGGCTGATATGGGGCCGGAAGATTTCAGGCACTTAAAGAGGATGGAACGCTGGGGCAAACTGTGCACCCTGGTCGGTTATGGCACGGGCTGGATCGTGCCTAATCCGCTGTCTGCCTTACTGATCAGTCAGGGGAGCTTTACCCGCTGGACTCAGGTGGCGCATCCGGTGGTGCATCGCGGCTATGACAAACTCAAACCCGACGATAAAAACTACACCAGCAAGGTATTTGCCAAAGGTTGGCGACGTTTTCTGGACTGGCCGGACTGGATGACACCCGCCGGCTGGCATCATGAGCATGATCATTTGCATCATTACAGTCTGGGGGAGATCACCGACCCCAACAATGCCCAGCACAATATGGAGTGGCTGCGCCAATCTACTCTGCCGATGTGGCTGCGTTATCTGATAGTGGCGGTATTTTCCGGAATCTGGAAGCTGAGTTACTACACGCCCCGTACCCATAAAGAATTATGTCTGGAAGCTGCCAGACATCAGCAGCAAACCGCGCCAGTCATGACCCGCTTGGGGGCTTGGAGTCTATTCACGCCGCAAGGCCGGGGACTTTGGCTGGACAGTATTCTGCCTTATATGACGTATCGGTTCGCCGTGTTGCCGGCCTTGTTTTTGCCACTGGGGACGGTGGCCGCAACCAATGTGTTGTTGACTTCGGTCATGGCGGAAATTTTCACCAATATGCACAGCTTTCTGGTGATGATTCCCAACCACGCCGGTGACGATGTGATGATGTTCGATGAAAAATCCAACAGTAAAGGCGAGTTTTACCTGCGGCAGATTCTGGGGTCGGTGAATTATCCGACCGGCTCGAATTTCAACGATTTCTTTTATGGTTGGCTCAATTATCAGATTGAACATCATCTGTGGCCGGATCTGCCGCTTAGTCAATATCAGAAGCTGCAGCCTCAGGTGCAGGCTTTATGCCATAAACACAACATCCCCTATTGCCAGCAATCGGTATTCAAGCGCCTATTGAAAGCGGTCGATATCATGGTAGGCAAAACCTCGATGTTAAAACCGCTGGCTCATGGCTAACCCAATAGCGGCAGGGATGCCGCCGATGTGAGCACTATCAGCCGGATTGCCATTCTGATCACGGCTGTACTGTTGTCCGGGCCGCTACTGGCCAAAGGCAAGAGTCGCAGAAACAAGGTCAATGTTCACCCTAATCAGACCAATGATGGCACCTGGACTTTTTCAGCTGAAATCAATCCCTATCAGCAATCCGCTTATCTGGATACAGGATTGACTTATTCCTCGCTGGATGACTGGGATATTGCGCTGGCTACCCAGAATATCCCGCTCAGCGGGCAGGGCGATCCCGGTTATCAGGATGATACCTATCTGCAGATTTCCAAAACCTTGGTCTGGAGCGGGGCGGTTTCCACCATTCTGGCCACCCAGAGCGGTTACGCGCTGTATAGCGCAGCAAGCGGCATCCCGGGCGGACTCGGCAAACTGCATCATCTGGACTTTATCAATAACAAATTTCGTATAAGCGATCACCTGCAGCTGCATGGCGGCAGTTATTATGTCAATGCGGCTTTATCGACCCGGCATGCCTACTTTGGTGGCCTGATTGGTTTTGAATGGAGTTTGAATGATCTGGTGCTGCGAGCCGATTATCTGGGCGGTCACAGTAATATCAGCGGCGCTACCGTGTCGCTAAATTACTACCGCTGGCAGAATCTGAACACCTATCTGGGAATCGGTATTCCCGAGCAGCATACCGGTAACGAGTTTTACGGATTGATTGGTTTTCAACTGTCGACCGGCAGCCTGCGTTAGTCGCTACGGCCTCTTATCCACTTAACAGATCCGGCTGGCAGGAAAATGACAGCGGAAGCGGCTGCCTTTGCCTACCTGACTATGAATTTCCAGTTTGGCGTCATGGCGGGCCAGAACATGTTTGACGATTGCCAGCCCCAGGCCGGTACCATGAATTTTATGATTGCGTTTGACATCGGCACGGTAGAAACGTTCGGTGATCCTTGGAATCTCGGCACCGGGAATCCCTTCGCCAAAATCTTCTACTTCGAAATAAACGCCTTGTTGGTCTTGTTGCCAGCTGATGTTGACCGGTTTATCGGCCGGCGAATATTTAAGTGCATTACTGACCAGATTGCTGAAAGCGCTATGCAGTTCCTGTTCATCGCCCTGAACTTTGCAGTCGCTGGCAATGCTTAGCTGAATCCGGCCGGCATCTTTAATCGGCAGCCGGGTGTCGTGACACAGTTGCTGCAATAGCTCGGGGGCATTGACGCATTCGCTGTTGCGTTGTTTGGTTTCCAGTCGCGCCAGCAGTAACAAATCATCGATCAGTAAATGCATGCGCTCGGTTTGTTCAGCCATATTCTGAAAAGAGCGGCTATAGCTGCTGTTGCCATCATCCATTTCCAGCAAGGTTTCCAGATAGCCTTTCAATACCGTGAGCGGTGTCCGCAGTTCATGCGAGACATTGGCGACAAAGTCGGTGCGCATCCGTTCAACGCTTTTCAGTTGGGTGATGTCTTGCGCCAGTAGTAGGCGCAGCCCTTCACCATAAGGCACGATGCTGATTTGTAAGGTCAGATTTTCATTGACCGGCGAGGGAATGGTGATTTTCTGACTGTAATCACTGGAACGCAGGAACTGCACGAAAGCCGGATTACGGATCAGATTCGGCACTCGCTGGCCTTTGTCGGATTTTTTCAGTCCCAGGACTTTATGGCAAGCCCGGTTACTCCATTCGATTTCACCATAGCGATTCATCACCACAGCGGCGTCGGGCAGCGCATCGGTCGAGCTGCGAAACTGTTCGACCATGCGGCTGAGTTTTTTCTTGCGCTTCTTTTCTGTTTTTTTCAGTTTCCACAGGTGGTAATAAATATCGCCCCAGATGCCTTTCTGATGGCGCATATCACCAAAGCCGCCGCGATTCAGCCATTTCTCGAACTCATTGATGGCCAGGGTTTGTCTGATCAGCAGGAAACTGGTAATGGCAAGTAACAGGGTTGACAAATGACCTACAAAATAGGCAGTAACCAGCGCCGGTGTCACTAAGCCTATGGTGATATTGATTTCTCTTTGCCAACGTTGCATGCATTAACCTGTTATTGAAAAGCGGTAGCCGAAGCCGCGTACCGTCTGGATCATCTCTTCGCGACCCTGTTCGGCCAGAATCTTGCGCAGGCGCCGGATATGGACATCAACCGTGCGCTCTTCGATGTAAACACTACGTCCCCAGACCTGATCCAGCAGGTGGGTGCGGCTGAAAACCTTGTCGGGATTGGTCATAAAAAACTGCATCAGTTTAAATTCCGTAGGACTGACGTCCATGCCTTTACCGGCGATACTCAGGCGGTGCTGGCCTATGTCCAGCACCAGGTCGCCATAAGTCAACTGTCCTGACTCTCCCAGTTTGCCGGTACGGCGCATTACTGCCTTGATGCGAGCAATCAGTTCTTTCGGTGAAAACGGTTTGGTCATGTAATCATCTGCGCCGATTTCAAGACCGCGAATTTTATCCGCTTCTTCGCCTCTTGCGGTCAGTAAAATGATCGGCAATTGCTTATAAAGGCTGTCATTTTTCAGGCGCCGCGCCAGTTCGACACCGCTGATGCCGGGTAACACCCAGTCCAGCACCAATAAATCGACGTTAATGTCGGCCAGTATCCGTAACGCTTCTTCGGCACTGCCGACGGCGGTGACATTCAAGTCACCCTGACTCAGTGCCATTAGCAGCATCTCGCGGATGGCTTCTTCGTCTTCTACAACCAGAATATTCAGATTCGACATAATTGTCCTGTAATTAAAATCTACTTCATTCTGTAATGTAACAATGCTTTATTACCGAATTGTGACAATCTGATTGAGATAATGTCCGTAGAGCTGGCCGACAGCCAGACCACCATCATTGGGAGGAATATGCTGATGCCTGTAAACGATAAAGCCGGCCTGGCTTAGCAGTTTAATCGCTTTGCCGGTTAAATGGGCATTCTGAAAGCAACCTCCGCTCAGCGCTACCGATTTTACGCCGGCCCGGCGGGCGATTTCTACGATGATTGCCGCCAGGGTGTTATGAAATCTGGCGGCAATCTCCGCGGTGGATTGCTGCGGCAGATCGGCCAGCAAGGCGCAGATCATAGGTTGCCAGTCAATCAGCGCCGGTACGCTATCGCTGATCGCGAACGGATATTGGCTGGTTGAATCAGACTGGTCCGCGCGCTGCTCCAGGGCCATCGCTGCTTGGCCCTGATAATGATTGATATGGCAAATATCTAATAGACTGGCGATCGCATCAAACAGCCGTCCGGCACTGCTGGTTAGCGGACAGTTGAGTTTGCGCTTCAGCATCTGCTGGAACAGCAGCCGGTCTTCAGTCGGGATTTGTTGCAGGCAAGGGTAATCGTCGTTGATCTGTTCGCCATAAAGGGCGCTTAATAGCACAAACGCCGAGCGAAACGGCTGTTGTGCAGCTTTATCCCCACCCAGCAGGGCAAAAGGCCGCAAGTGCGCCAGTCTTTGATAACCCTGTTGGTGAATCAACAAGGCCTCACTGCCCCAGTAATGACCGTCATCGCCCAGCCCGGTGCCATCCCAGGCAAAGCCGAGCAGCGGCGGGCGCAGCTGATGTTCGGCCATGCAGGACAGAATATGCGCGTAATGATGCTGAACCGGATGGTGCTGGCCTGGGCTCTGCACCGCCCAGCGGCTGCTGAAATAGTCCGGATGTAAATCATGGATCAGCATGGTGGCCGTTTGCCGGTACAGCCCTTGCAGATCGGAGACGGTACGAACCAGCTGTTTCTGGGTGCCGGCATTATCTAGGTCACCGATATGCTGACTATTAATCAGCGTACTGCCAACCTGCAGAGCGATGCTGTTATGCAAATGACCACCGACTGCCAGCGCCGGCTCAGTCGCAGTCGCGGTCTGAATCAGGCTGGGGGCATAGCCGCGACCGTTGCGTAACAAGGTCGCTTGTCCGGCAATTACCCGCACCACGGCATCATCGAGCGGACGGGTAATCTCACGGTTGTGCAGCAAAAAAGCATCGGCGACTTGCGCCAGATCGCTGATTGCTTGCACGTCATCGCTGATTAAGGGCTGATGATGCCGATTGCCGCTGGTTATCACCAGCGGTCTGGCCACGGCCTTGGCTAATAAATGATGCAATGGCGAGGCCGGCAGCATCAAGCCCAGCCAGGCGGAACCCTGGGCCACCGATTTGGCGATAGCGGTATTGCGGCTAGCGTTTAGCAACACGATCGGCGCTTGTGGCGAAGTCAGTAAGCGAGCTTGCAGCTCGTCGATCTGACACAGCTGCTGCGCGCTGGCCAAATCGGCCACCATCAGCGCCAACGGCTTATGCCAGCGTTGTTTGCGCTGGCGCAGGCGTTCAACGGCAGCCTGATCGGTGGCATCGACACAGAGTTGAAAACCACCAACTCCTTTAAGAGCAATAATCTGTCCCGCTTGCAATGCGTTTATCGCGGCTTGCAGACTGTCGGCATTACTGGCCAACCGCTGGCCGCTGGCTGACAGCCATTGCAGTTGTGGCCCGCAAGCCGGACAGCTGATGGTCTGGGCATGAAAACGGCGGTCAGCCGGGTTGTGATAGTCCTGCGCGCAGGCTGGACAAAGGCTGAAAGACGCCATGGTGGTGGTTTGGCGATCAAACGGCAGTGCGCTCAGAATGCTGTAGCGCGGACCGCAAGCACTGCAACTGGTAAACGGGTATCGATAAAAACGGCTGGCCGGATTTTGCAGGTCGGCAAGGCAGTCGGCGCAAGGCGCCTGATCGTGTGGCACCAAAGCCGACACTACGCCCTGGTCTGAACTGTCTGCGATGCTGAAACGGTCAAAGCAATCGACAGCGGTTTCTTGAATATCGCAGCGCTGAATCAGGGCCGCCGGTGGTTTTTCGGTTTGCAGCGCCTGCAGAAACAATGGCTGCTCGGTAATTTCGCCCTGAATGACGATGCGAACGCCGGTGTTGGTGTTGGCCACATAGCCGGTCTGCCGAAAGCGTTGTGCCAGCCTGTAAACGAAGGGGCGGAAACCGACACCTTGAACCAGACCCTGAATATCAATACTGAGCTGGCGGCAGGTCATGAGCTGGGCAGCAGCAGGTTCTAGGTGCTTAAGGCCTGAACCTGCCGATAGAAACGATCAGAAATAATGCGCATTGAGCAGAAAATGCATGGCAATACTACCGGCATAACCGAGCATAATGACCGGCATCCATTTTAAATGGGCGCTGAAAGTATAGAGGCCTTTCATCTGCCCCATCAGACCCACGCCCGCCGCCGAACCGATTGCCAGCAGACTGCCGCCGACGCCGGCAGTCAGCGTTACCAGCAACCACTGGCCCTGAGAAATATCGGGATGCATGGTCAGCACCGCGAACATAATGGTGCCGTTATCGATAAAGGCGGACAGAATGCCGACGATGATGTTGGCAATCGTCGGGTCCATGCCGACATACAGCACATCGGAGGCCAGTGACAGATAGCCGATGAAACTCAGGCCACCAACACTGATCATCACCCCATAAAAGAACAGCAGCGTGTCCCATTCCAGAGTGGCGACACTTTTGAAAACGTCGAAATGCTGCGATTTGGACTGAGTAGGAATTTCGACGTTATACAGTTTGTAAACATGGGCAAAATCGCTGATTTTGTCTTTCTGTTTCGCCGAAGTCTTTTGCAGATAAAAGCCCAGAAATTTCAGGTAGGTCAGACCCGCCAGCATGCCGGCGGCAGGCGGCAGATCAAGCATATTCTCGAAGCTGATCGCGGTGATAATGGTCAGTAAAAACAGCACGATCATCGCAATTGCACCACGTTTCATCACCGGGGCTTTGCCGACTGCCGCCGGTTGCTGTTTGGGTATCCAGAAATGCATCACCATTGCAGGCAGGGCAAAATTGACCACTGCCGGCAGGAATAGCGAGTAAAAATCGACAAACGGTACCACACCGCTTTGCCAGACCAGCAGGGTGGTGATGTCGCCAAACGGACTGAATGAACCGCCGGCATTGGTGGCTACCACCACGTTGATTGCTGCCAGGGTCACGAAACGGCGATTATCCTTGCCCATTGCCATGATCACGGCCCCCATCAGCAAGGCCGTGGTGAGATTGTTGCAAATTGAGGACATGAAAAATGACATGGCGCCGGTAATCCAGAACAGCTTGCGGTAGCTGAAGCCTTTGCTGAGCAACCAGACGCGTAGATTGTCGAACACGCCACGATCTTCCATCGCATTCAGATAGGCCATGGACACCATGATGAACAAAAATAGTTCGGCATAGCCTTCAAGACAGGCACGAAAGGCTTTGCCTGCCTGTTCTCCCATACCATCGCTGACATAAATCGAGGCGATGAACGCCCAGATCAGGCTGGCGGCCAGGACCATGGGCTTCGATTTATTGAGTTCCGTGACTTCTTCGGTCATCGCCAACAGGTAAGCAATCGCAAAGATGGCAATTGCGGTATAACCGACCCAGTGTGAAGTCAGGTTTAATGCTTGTGTCACCGGTTCGGCTTCAGCCCAGGCAATTAACGGTGAAAATGTCAGTAGCAGCAAAACGGACAGGCGTGCAAACACTGAAAACTCCAGTTTCAAAAATAGAATGGCGGGAAACTAAAACAGTCCAAGTTTTCCACGGCAAAAGTGTTTTGTCATTCCCATCCGGGCGATGGGAATGACGCTTGGCAAGCGCTTGATTATCAGGTCTGGTCTTCCAGCAGATAGGTCAGCCATAGCGATGACAGCTTTTCCTGCACCGTGTTTTGTCTGAGACGGGCGCGCAGATTGTCAAAATCGACATAATCCAACGCCTGATCCTGGTTGTAGCAGGAATACATAAAGCTGGTTTCGCCGCTTTCCGGATCAACGTGTTTACACAGACATTGAGCACAGACACCTTTCATCATGCACTGCATCGGCGAGTTGATAGAGCCAATCGCTTCATGGCCGGCTTTCAGATAAGGTTTCAGAACGCCGAAGCGGGCTTCTTTGACGGCAGCCATCATGCGATCGGAACCGATGACGATCAGATGATCGACATCCTGCAGTTGCAGGTCAGTTTCACCCAGATCACCGCTGGCGTAAGCAATCATGGCTTGTACGATATTGCCAACGAAAGTTTTATCTTGCGAACGGGTCGGTTGAATCGCGGTATTACCCGGACGATCATCGACAGCCCAGACGATAATGTCGGAGGCGTCTTCAATTTCCTCGACTTTGAAAACGTCTTCGCTGTTACGGTACCCGGCAAAATAAATCACTTTATTGCCCGCCGAACGCAGCGCCTTACCGATAGAGAACAGTACCGCATTGCCCAGACCGCCACCCAGCAGTAAGACAGTCTGATTTTGCGGGATTTCGGTTGGTGCACCGGTGACGCCCATCAGCACCAGTGGCTCACCGACTTGCCAGGTGGCGCACAGGCGACTCGAACTGCCCATTTCCAGGGCAATCAATGAAACCAGGCCTTGTTCTTTATCTACCCAGGCGCCGGTCAGCGCCAGACCTTCGGCAGCCAGCACTGTGTTTTCGCGGACAGGTGCCAGCGATTCAAAGTTCTGTACCCGATAGAACTGACCCGGTTCAAAATGGCGAGCGGCAGCAGGCGCTTTGATGACTACTTCGATGATGGTCGGTGTCAGGCGATTGACCGCTACCACATGGGCCAGGAATTCACTATCCAGTCTGTCCTGTAGCGCGATTAACTGTTGATCACGCTGACTTTGCTGTTCAGGGTTCAGATTCGCCAGTTGATCGGCAAACAGTTTAACGATGTAGGGATAACCGTCTTTGGCGCTGGCCATCGCTTTTACCACGTTACCGGCATAGACCGGATGGTTGTCACCGTAGAAAGTGATAAAACGGCCATTACTGTTATACGAGGTAAACGGAGCCGGTTTGCCGACTTTAACTTGTGCATCGTCTTCTGATGCTACCAGTTGTGCTTGACCTTGCAACCATTCGGGTTCGTGACGTTTGTAAAACTTATGATCCATCACGAATGTGCCCGGATGCTCGGACTGATAGATGGTATTCGGCGCCGTGCCGGCAGCGACAAACAGACCGCGCAAGGCTACTTCTTGTTCACCGGTTTTACGCCATCTGCCTTCCTGTTCTGCCAGTTGCTCGAAACGCACGGCACTCAGATGACCATACTGATCTTCGATGGCTTCCAG
>CAIUWU010000118.1 GCA_903902945.1 uncultured Pseudomonadota bacterium | reverse complement strand
CCCGGCTCTAAAACAGTCGCCGCTATTAATGCCATGATGGCCACAAAGACTCCATCGCCATGGCGCCATAACCAATGAAGCGGGCATCGCGCTCATTGGCCAGTAATTTAGGTGTGGTTCCCGAGGCAATCAGCGCGTGAAAGCCCGAGATGGCACCACAAGCAATGGTGATGAATACAAACGGAAATAATTTGCCGCCAAAAATCGGCCCGGAACCATCAATGAACGGCGTCAAAGCCGGCATTTTCAGATTAGGATGCAGCACCACAATGGCAACAGCCAACGCCGCAATCGTGCCCAGCTTCATGAAAGTCGATAAATAATCCCGCGGGGCCAGTAATAACCAGACCGGCAACACGGCTGCGGCAAAGCCGTAGACAATCACCATCATCGCCAGTTCCGGCGCATCGTAATCAAACCAAGTTCTGATCACCGGGTGTTGTTCAATCCAGCCGCCACCCAAGACAGAGGCAATCAATAAGCTGACGCCGATCAAAGTCGCTTCCAACACTCTGCCGGGCCTGAGATGGTGCAGATAACAGCCCATCAGCACCGCAATCGGAATGGTTGCCGCCACCGTTGATGTCGCCCAGGGGCTATGCTTCATGGCATTCACCACCACCAACCCCAGCACCGCAATCAGGATAATCATGATCATCATCACCCCGATCATGGCAGCACTGCCACCAATAATGCCCAGTTCGTCTTTAGCCATTTGCCCTAAAGAACGCCCATCACGACGCACTGAAAAAAACAGGGTCACAAAATCCTGCACACAGCCGCCCAGCACCGCACCTATCAGAATCCACAAACAACCCGGCAAGTAGCCAAATTGCGCAGCAAGGGTAGGGCCAATCAGAGGACCCGGGCCGGCGATAGCGGCAAAATGATGACCGAATACCACCCATTTATGCGTCGGCAGGAAATCATGGCCATCATTAAAGCGCTCGGCCGGCGTTGCTCTATAAGGGTCCAGCACCAACACCTTGGCGGCAATAAAAGCGCTATAAAAGCGGAAACCCAGGCTGTAAACGCAAAACGCAGCCACCACAATCCATAAACTGTTGATGGCTTCGCCACGGTTAATGGCAATAGCTGCCATGGCAAAAGCTCCGGTCAATGCGACGATCGACCAAATAGCGGCGGACATTATTTGTGATTTATTACGAATCATATTCAGGATAAAGGAAATATTTTTATTAAATGTTAGCACGACCTGTATCAGAGCAGAGAATAGAGTCCTGTTCTGGCTTAAGCATTTTGCAGCCGTTACAATGCGCGGGCACCACTTTTTAAATTAAGGAGGATACATGACTCAAAAACTTTTATTAACTGCATTGATTTCAGTTCTTGGCTTATCGGCCGCTCAGCTGGCCAGTGCCGATGCACCGGTATTCGGCGAATATAAGGATTGGCGGGTGTTAGGCGTTTCCCATCGTCTGGACAAAAAATTTGTGCGTTCCATCTTGGGCAATGACATTGCCATCGAAGCGGCGCGTAAAGGTAAAACCGCTCCCTGGCCAGATGGCGCCATTATCGCCAAGTTGTCATGGAAAGAGCAGACCCATGCTAACTGGCCCAATGCGGTTGTACCGGGTGAATTTGCCGGCGCGGAAGCCATGATCAAAGACAGTAAAAAATACGCCGCAACCGGCGGCTGGGGATTTGGTCACTGGGAAGGTGACAAATTGGTAATGAACGATGCCGACAAAACAGCGACCTGTTTTGCCTGCCATGCACCGATGAAAGATAGCGACTACGTCTATACCGTGCCCAGTTTACGTTAACCATACTGATCCGGCCCGGTGTTTGACCGGGCCGGACGCCTTGCTTACTTATGAAATTACGACACCTTATTTTGCTGGTCTGCTGGTTGTGCAATCACAATGCTGTTGCCGACGATCAAACCCCTATCCGTCACCTGGTGATTATCTGGTTAAAAGCCGAGCAACCCGATGCCCGATCACGCTATATCGAAGCCAGTAGCAGCCTGAATCAGCTTCCGGGGGTAATACGCTACCAGTTCGGTCAACGCAGCAATATTAGCCGCAGCCGGCCTAACAGTGCCGTAGATGACAGCTTTGATTTAATCATTGACGCCGAATTCGAAAGCCGGCCGGCTTTGGAAGCGTTTCTGAAAAACCCGCAATATCTGCAAATTGCTCAGGGACAGCTCAAGGATTTGGTCGATCATTACAAGGTGTATGACTTTGAACTACAGGCCGAACCGGAGTAGTCCGGGCGGCCTGATTGACAAGCCTATGATTTGAGGCTGGCCGCTTCGGCGGCGCGACGGCGAATTTCATCCCAGTTGCTGGCATCGACCAGATCAGCCGGCGCCATCCACGAGCCACCGACACAAGCCACATTGCTCAGCGACAAATAGTCGATCGCATTTTTAGGATTAACGCCACCGGTCGGGCAGAAAGTCACCTGTGGCAAAGGACCGCCAAGCGATTTCAGCATCGGAATGCCGCCGGCCGCTTCAGCCGGAAAAAATTTCATGGCGGTAATGCCTTTTGCCAGCAGTTTCATCACTTCACTGGGCGTAACCACACCGGGCAGAATAGGTACGCCGGATTGCAAGGCTGCATCGATCAGCTCATCGGTCACCCCCGGACTGACAATAAATTCAGCTCCGGCATCGATCGCTTGTTGCAAGGTAGCCGTATTGATAATGGTACCGGCACCGACAATTGCACCCGGTACTTCGGCTTTGATGCGACGAATGGCATCCAGTGCAACCGGTGTCCGCAAGGTGATTTCCAGCACTTTCAGACCGCCTTCCACCAGTGCCTTGGCCAATGGCACAGCCTGATCCAATTGATTGATCACCATAACCGGCATAACAGGTGAGGTTGTCATAACTTCTTTAATCGTGACTGCCATTATCTACTCGCTAAAATGAATGAAAGATAGGTTGAATACAGTGGATCCGGTCAACCAGAATAGCGACCGGATCCAGCAGATTAATCAACAAAAAACAGATTGGTTGCGCCGGTTTCCGCCGATGAGGCATTGGCGCGGAAAGCACCAAATAATTCACGGCCCATCCCGGCATGATGACCGTGGGCAGTATTGCTGGCAGGAACGCGTGCATCAAATTCGGCTTGATCGACCTGTACATTGACTTCACCGGTCTGAGTATTCAGCACGATCAAATCACCATCATGGACTTTCGCCAGAGGACCGCCATCGACACATTCGGGACACATATGAATTGCCGAAGGCACTTTGCCGGAAGCGCCAGACATACGGCCATCGGTAATCAGTGCCACTTTAAAACCACGATCCTGCAACACCCCCAATGGCGGCGTCAGTTTATGCAGTTCAGGCATGCCATTGGCTTTAGGCCCTTGGAAGCGCAAGACCACGATGCAGTCTTTTTCTAGTTCGCCACGCTTGAAGGCAGCAACCACATCATCCTGATCATCAAACACCACTGCCGGCGCAGTGACTACCTGATGTTGTTCGGCAACAGCAGAGATTTTGGAAACGCCACGCCCCAGATTGCCGTGCATGACGTGCAAACCACCACCGGCAGCAAACGGTTCGGCAACGCTGGCAATCACGGTATTGTCGAGTGATTTGCCTGGACCCGGCTGCCACTGTAACTGACCGTCACGCAGTTGCGGTTCCTGATCGTATTGCGCCAGACCATGCTGATCGCCAATAGTCAGAATATCGCCATGCAACAAACCCTGCGCCAGCAGTTCGGCGATCAGTACCCCCATGCCACCCGCAGCCTGGAAATGATTAATGTCGGCAGCACCGTTGGGATAGATTTTGGTTAACAGCGGAATGATTTTGGACAGCCGGTCGAAATCATCCCAGTTAATGATTATCCCCGCAGCACGGGCAATCGCAATCAGGTGAATCGTATGATTGGTCGAGCCGCCGGTTGCCAGCAACCCAATGATGGCATTGACGATGGCTTTTTCATCGATTACCCGGCCAATCGGACGGTAATCATCACCCAGCGAGGTAAATTTCAGCACTTGCCGGGCTGCAGCCTTAGTCAGCTCATCGCGCAATGGCGTATACGGATTGACGAAAGAACTGCCGGGTAAATGCAGTCCCATGATTTCAACCATCATTTGGTTGCTATTAGCCGTACCGTAAAAAGTACAGGTACCGGGGCTGTGATAAGACTGGGATTCTGATTCCAGCAGTTCTTTACGACCGACTTTGCCTTCGGCATAGAGCTGACGGATACGGACTTTTTCTTTATTGGACAAGCCGCTAGGCATCGGTCCCGCCGGTACAAACACCGCTGGCAGATGACCGAAACTCAAGGCGCCCATCAACAGACCGGGAACGATTTTGTCACAAACTCCCAGATACAACACTGCGTCGAACATATTGTGACTAAGACCGATCGCTGTCGATAAGGCAATCACATCGCGACTGAACAGCGACAATTCCATGCCGGGCTGACCCT
>CAIUWU010000117.1 GCA_903902945.1 uncultured Pseudomonadota bacterium | reverse complement strand
TGTCGGGGTGTTCGGCTTTGAACTGAGTCAATTGCTCGTCATCGGCAAAACGTTCAGTGAGTTTGCCAAACTTAATCAGATTGTTGACACACGACAGAATATAAGGACTGTGGGTAATCAAAATTAAGCGCAACCCTTGATTGACCGCCTCCGCTAATACACTAATTAAGGCACTTTGCGCTTCCGGGTGTAAATGCGATTCGGGCTCGTCAATAATCACCAAACTATCTAGCTGCACCCAGTATCTAAAACCCACCAATAATGGCGAAGTTTCAGTCACCATCGATGAGGTAAGGTGAAGCCGAAGGTTATTTTCCGAATTTTTTACCCGGTAGAGAAAATCGGGTAAAGCACCTTCTGGCTGATTAACAATCAGATTATCACCGCCGTATAATCGGTTTTGTAATTTATCAGCTATAGCCGCTAGAGGTGTTTGCTCGGCGCTGTTCAAGTTATAAATTCGACTCAGAAAATCTTCTGTGGGTTTATCAATGCGAATTAATTTACCGGTTTTACGGGTATTTTTGCCTTTACTCGCCAGCAATAACTTGTCGGATATAGCTTCTAGTCCTACATGTTCATCAGCTCTGGCCCGGTAAATTTCTTTATAAGTCAACATGTAGTTGGAGCGCGCAGCGGGAAAATAATCAGACAGACCTCCCCCCATCCACCAAAACAAATTCAAACATAACGCCCAAATTACAGTTTCAGGCGGAATACTAACCAGTGCAGTTAATAAAGTGCCATTGTTTTGGTTATTAAGCCAAGTCTTCACTTGTTCATTCACTGAATCTATTAGTTTAGATAGCAATTCTGTGTCAATTGAATCGAACTCAGAATAACCAATAAGGGTATTCTCAAACAAGTTACTGTCATCATTAAAAAAATCAGCCAACCGATTTTTAAACTGTTCGGCATGAAAATCAGCCAACTTAGGTATTGCCTCAATTAAAACAGCCGGAGTCAAGTGCTGTAAATCGGTTACTGCTTGCTCAATAGTTCCTATCGGTTTAGCAAAAATAATCGGGTAAATCTCATCAACATGACTAGAAAAACCTAACCATAAAGTATCAGTTTGCTGCAACCCATACAGCACCTTAGCCAAATAACTTTTACCGGTACCATTTGGCCCGACAAATACGGTCAACCCACCTAATTCGACAGTTGCTTGTTTGATTGGCCTTAAGTTGGATACAGTAATTTTCATGGGTACTTCCAGTTTGATGTTTGTGCAGTCTAGCAAAAATAAGTTTAATTCACTGATTAGACTACTTGGGTTTAATCTGCTTTGTGATCCAGCGCCAGATTCAATTTTAAGACATTCACCCTAGGTTCACCGAATAGCCCCCACTGGCGGTCTTCGCTATGGGCATCGAGTAATGCCTGCAACTGGCTGGTGCTGAGTCCGCGGGCTTTGGCGACCCGGGTTAATTGGTATTGCGCGGCGGCGAGGCTGATATGCGGGTCGAGCCCGCTGGCCGAGCTGGTTACCAGATCGACCGGGACCGGTGCCTGATTATTCGGATCGGCGGCCTTTAAAGCCGCGATGCGTCGATTAATCTGGTTGGTCAGCGCCGGATGGGTTGGCCCCAGATTGGAGCCGGATGAGGCGGTAGCATTGTAAGGATAGGCTGCGGTGGCTGAGGGCCGACCCCAGAAATGTGCCGGGTCGCTGAATGCCTGGCCTATTAGGGCAGAGCCGATTAGTTGCCCCTGATCATTACTGATTAGGCTGCCGTTAGCCTGATCGCTGAACCAGAGCTGTGCCAGCACGGTAACCAGTACCGGGTAAACGGCGCCGGTGATCAGAGTCAATAACAATAACAGCATGGCGGCGGGTTTTAAGTAGCTGGACATGTTTACTCCTTACACCAGATTCATGGCAACCAAAATCATATCAATAGCCTTGATACCGATAAACGGTACGATCAGACCGCCCAGACCATAAACCAGCAAGTTGTTTTGCAGCAATTTTTCAGCACCGAGCGGACGGTATTGAATCCCTTTAAGTGCCAGCGGAATCAGGGCAATGATGATCAGCGCATTGAAAATCACCGCCGACAGGATCGCGCTGTCTGGTGTGGCCAGCTGCATGATGTTGAATAGATTCAAGGCCGGATAAGTCGTGGCGAAAGCAGCCGGAATGATAGCGAAATATTTGGCGACATCATTGGCAATACTGAAAGTGGTCAAGGCGCCACGCGTCATCAGCATCTGTTTGCCGGTGGCAACGATTTCGATCAGTTTGGTCGGGTTGGAATCCAGATCGACCATATTGCCTGCTTCTTTGGCGGCCTGGGTGCCGCTGTTCATCGCCACCGCGACATCGGCCTGTGCCAGTGCCGGTGCATCGTTGGTGCCGTCACCGGTCATTGCCACCAGGCGGCCATCGGCCTGATGCTGGCGAATTAGCCTGAGTTTGGCTTCCGGGGTGGCTTCGGCCAGAAAATCGTCAACCCCGGCTTCGGCGGCAATCGCGGCGGCGGTCAGGCGGTTGTCGCCGGTGATCATGATGGTTTTAATCCCCATTTGCCGCAGTTCGATAAAACGTTCCTTGATACCACCTTTCACGATGTCTTTCAGTTCGATCACGCCCAGCGCGCGGTTGCCATCGGCAACCACCAGCGGTGTACTGCCCCGACGGGCGACATCCACGACCAGGGTTTTCAGTTGCTGCGGCCATTGGCCGCCGTTGGCTTCGATGTATTCACGAATCGAATCGGCTGCACCTTTACGGATTTGCCGGCCTTCCAGATTAACGCCGCTCATGCGGGTCTGGGCGCTGAAATGAATGAAAGTGGCGCCCAGGGATTGAATCTCGCGTTCGCGGATAGCGTATTGCTGTTTGGCCAGAATCACCACGCTGCGGCCTTCCGGGGTTTCATCGGCTAAAGATGCCAGCTGTGCGGCATCGGCCAGTTGCTGAGGACTGACACCGGCGACAGGCAGAAATCCCGCTGCTTGGCGGTTGCCGAGTGTGATGGTGCCGGTTTTATCCAGTAATAACACATCGACATCGCCGGCGGCTTCGACGGCGCGGCCGGAGGTGGCAATCACGTTTTTTTGCATCATCCTGCCAATGCCGGCGACACCAATGGCTGATAACAAGCCTCCGATGGTAGTTGGTATCAGGCAGACTAGCAGGGCGACCAGCGCCGTCAGACTGATCGGTTTGCCTGAACCTGCAGTTTCCACACTGTAAAGCGAGAAAGGCAGTAGGGTAACCGTGGCCATCAGAAAGACCAGAGTCAATGCCACCAGTAAGATAGTCAGCGCGATTTCGTTAGGCGTCTTTTGCCGTTTGGCGCTTTCCACCATACCGATCATGCGGTCCAGAAAACTTTCGCCGGGATTGCTGCTGATGCGCACCACCAGCCAGTCGGACAGGACTCGGGTGCCGCCGGTGACCGAACTGAAATCGCCGCCGGATTCGCGAATTACCGGCGCACTTTCTCCGGTAATCGCGCTTTCATCCACCGATGCCACGCCTTCGATGACATCGCCGTCGCCGGGTACGAAATCGCCGGCTTCTATCAGCACGACATCACCTTTGCGCAAGCTGGAGCCTTCGACTTTGCTGTAATTGCTGCCGTAGCGGGCTTCATCGAGTTTTTTGGCGGCGATGTCGCGTTTGGCGCTGCGCAAAAATGCGGCTTGGGCTTTGCTGCGGCCTTCGGCGATGGCTTCGGCGAAATTGGCGAATAACACGGTAAACCACAGCCATAGCGTAATGCTTAGAATGAACCCCGCTGATTGCGGATTGTCTCCACTGAGCGCCTGTAACCATAAAACGCTGGTGAGCAAACTGCCGAGGTAAACCACAAACATCACCGGATTTTTCCATTGCTGGCTGGGGGTCAGTTTGGCGAAAGCATCGAACACCGCTTGTTGCAGGATGGCGGCGTCGATCAAGGTATGGGAAGTGGCTGTTTCAGGCATGGTGCGACTCCGAATTAGTGTTGGGCGGTCATCTGCAAATGTTCGGCAACCGGTCCTAACGCCAGCGCCGGGACAAAGGTGAGAGCGCCGACCATCAGTACCGTAATAATCAGCAATAAGCCAAATAGGGGGGTATGGGTCGGTAAAGTGCCGGGGCCGGCCGGAATGGTCTTTTTGGCGGCCAGTGAACCGGCGATGGCCAGTACCGGCAGCATCAGCCAGTAGCGCGCAATCAGCATCGTCAGGCCGAGCAGCAGATTAAAGAATGGCGTATTGGCTGACAGACCGGCAAAAGCACTGCCATTGTTATTGCCGGCCGAAGACCAGGCATAGAGCATTTCGCTGAAACCGTGCGCGCCCGGATTAAAGAGCGCCGATTGGCCTGCATCGAGTTGCAAAGACAGAGCGGTGCCGCCGAGTACCAGCAGTGGCGGAATCAGAATGATGATAGCCGCCATTTTCATCTCAAAGGCTTCGATTTTTTTGCCCAGATATTCCGGGGTGCGACCTATCATCAGGCCGGCGATGAAGACTGCCACCATGGCAAACACGAGCATGCCGTACAGGCCGGAACCGACACCGCCAAAAATTACTTCGCCCAGCTGCATCAGCCACATCGGTAGCATGCCGCCCAGTGGTGTAAAGGAGTCGTGCATGGCGTTGACCGAGCC
>CAIUWU010000116.1 GCA_903902945.1 uncultured Pseudomonadota bacterium | reverse complement strand
GTTGATTCACTTCGCATTAACATCAACAGCGGCGGCCGTGCTGGAGAAGATGAAAATGGCACTTATGAATATTTTTATCATGAGTTCCCACCCCCTGAAAAAGCAGGTGGCCTCTCAGCGAAAAACCCAGCTGCAGAACTGTTGGCAAACGATCCACTTTATTAATACTTAAGTGCTCTAAAGATGGCAAAAGAATTCGGCGGACGTCAGCTACAACTGCGCCAACTTGTGGCGCAGGAAGCTGCGCGCATGATGGCGGAGGATGGCATTTCTGACTACGCCTATGCCAAGAAAAAGGCGGGCAAACAGCTAGGCGTTGAAGATGCTAACTGTCTTCCTTCTAACGCTCAAATCGAAGAAGAAATTCGTATTTTTCATGAGCTTTATAACAGTGATTCACAGCCACAAGCCTTGCAGCAACTTCGTCAAGACGCACTCGTGGTGATGGAGTTATTTCAACGCTTTAACCCGCATTTAACTGGCGGCGTACTCGATGGCACAGCTGGGCTAAATTCAGAAACACATATTCATTTGTTTGCGGATAGCGCTAAAGAAGTCGAGATTTTTCTGCTGAATCAGCAAATTCCCTATGACAGCAACGAGAAATCTTATCGGGTACGTGAAAAAGCCGATAAGAAAAATTCAGATCGTATGAAAGTGCCCATGTTTACTTTAGAGGCACCGAATGGCTTGGTAAAACTGAGTGTGTTTGAAGTAGATGATATTCGATTTTCAACTAAAAACCCTGTGAACGGCTTGAACGCAGAACGCGTAGATATTGCAGCGCTAAGAGCCCTGCTTGCTACTCACTAGCTTTTAACCACTTAGCTATATCGATAGCGTAATAAGTCAAAATACCGTCAGCACCCGCACGCTTGAAGCCTAGCATTGCTTCTAATACACAAGCTTTTTCGTCCAGCCAGCCATTTTGAGCGGCTGCTTTGAGCATGGCATATTCGCCACTCACATGATAAGCATAAGTCGGCACACCAAACTCTTCTTTGACACGGCGCACGATATCTAAATAAGGCATGCCTGGCTTCACCATCACCATGTCCGCGCCTTCTTCAATATCCAAAGCGACTTCTTTAATCGCTTCATCAGAATTAGCCGGGTCCATTTGGTAATTGTATTTATTGCCTTTGCCTAAATTGGCTGATGAACCCACCGCATCACGGAATGGACCGTAAAAGGCTGAAGCGTATTTGGCTGAATACGCCAAAATTCGCGTATAGATAAAACCGTGTTCTTCAAGCGCATCACGAATGGCGCCAATACGGCCATCCATCATGTCAGATGGCGCAACCACATCGGCACCAGCTGCCGCATGGCAAAGCGCTTGCTTAACCAGCAGTTCAACGGTTTCATCATTCAGCACATAGCCTGTGTCATCAATCAAGCCATCTTGGCCGTGGGTGGTGTAAGGATCTAAAGCCACATCCGTAATGACCCCTAATTCAGGGAAGGCAGCTTTGAGCGCTTTTACTGTACGCGGCACTAAGCCGTTTGGATTAAAAGCTTCTTTGGCGTCCAAGCTTTTGAATTCTTGTGGCACCACTGGAAATAAGGCAATCGCTGGAATGCCAAGCGCTACGCACTCAGCCGCTGTTTTTAATAAGACATCAATACTTTGGCGCTTAACGCCTGGCATCGAGGCGACATCTTCCGTGCGATTTTCGCCTTCAAGTACAAAGACTGGATAAATCAGGTCGTTCGTCGT
>CAIUWU010000115.1 GCA_903902945.1 uncultured Pseudomonadota bacterium | reverse complement strand
GTCCCCAGGGGGGTTCGAACCCCCGTTACCGCCGTGAAAGGGCGGTGTCCTAGGCCACTAGACGATGGGGACTAAGACTTTAAAACCATAACCATTTGGTGGAGCCAAGCGGGATCGAACCGCTGACCTCTTGCATGCCATGCAAGCGCTCTCCCAGCTGAGCTATGGCCCCTCAGTTGAGTCCGACCATTATACAGTCTTTTTTGGGTTTTTCCAGTATTTATTTAAAATTAATATAATTAATTGCATTTTGTATTCTTGCCAAGGTTTTGGTTTTACCCAATAAGGCAATAGTGACATCAATTGCTGGCGAAACACCACTACCACAGACAGCAACCCGTAAAGGCTGCGCTACTTTGCCCAAGCCCAACTCCAGACTCTCGGCGACCCGATGAATCACTTGATGCAATGATTCGGCCTCCCAATCATTCATCACACTGAATTGCTCATGTAACTGTTGCAATACCGGCACAGCTTCCGGCTTGAAATTCTTTGCCGCGGCTTTTTCTTCGTAACCGGAAAAATCCTGATAAAAATAACGACTTGCTTCAGCCATTTCCACCAGAGTCTTGCAACGTTCGCGCTGAATTTTGACTACCTCGCTCAATAACGGTCCGCTGGCCGGATCAATTCCCAGCTCACCCAAATGCCAGCTTAAATGCCGGGCAACGTGTACCGGATCGCTGTTCATAATATATTGATGATTAATCCACAGCAGCTTCTCGGTATTAAAGGTAGACGCCGATACATTGACCTTCTCCAACTGAAACAGCTCAACCATTTCATCCAGCGAAAATAGTTCCTGATCGCCATGCGACCACCCCAGCCGCACCAGATAATTCAGCAAGGCTTCAGGCAAATAGCCGTCATTACGATATTGCATCACGCTTACGGCTCCGTGACGTTTCGACAGACGGGCGCCGTCAGAACCCAGAATCATCGGCACATGCGCATAAACCGGCAACCGGGCACCCAATGCCTGCAAGATGTTAATTTGGCGAGGCGTGTTATTGACATGGTCGTCACCGCGAATAACATGAGTCACCCCCATATCCATGTCATCGACCACCACGGTCAGGTTATAGGTTGGCGTGCCGTCAGAACGAGCAATGATCAGATCATCCAGCTCTTTATTGGCAACTACAATCTTACCTTTGACCAAGTCATCGATAATCACTTCACCCAGCTCGGGATTTTTGAATCTGACTACCCGCTCTCCAGTTCCATGACTGCCGCCATGACGGCATTTACCGTTGTATCGCGGCTTTTCCTTGTTCGCCATCTGCTGCTCGCGCAGCGCATCCAGCTCTTCACGACTGCAAGAACAATAGTAAGCATCCCCCTGATCCAGCAGTTGTTGGATCACGGCTTTGTAACGATCAAACCGATGAGTCTGATAAAAAGGACCTTCATCATACTCAAGACCTAACCAGGTCATGCCTTCGAGAATCGCATCTACCGACTCCTGTGTTGATCTTTCCAGGTCAGTGTCTTCAATTCGCAGAATAAACTTACCGCCATGCTTGCGGGCATAAAGCCAGGAAAACAGCGCGGTGCGGGCGCCACCGACGTGCAGGTAGCCGGTCGGACTGGGAGCGAAACGGGTGCGTATGGTCATGTCGGCATCCTGAAAATGAAACGACGCCTCACTGGGGCGCCGTGGACG
>CAIUWU010000114.1 GCA_903902945.1 uncultured Pseudomonadota bacterium | reverse complement strand
TGTCTTGCTGTGGGATTTAGAAGAAGGAGCACCCGTTCCAATTGAAAGTGAAAGCATTCTGGATATAGCTGAAGATCAACAAGGTGTAGAAATGCCACATAAAGGCAAACGTTTTCAAGATATGATGGCGGCGGCTGAAGCATACTATAAAAAACTCCACGAATTAAATAACGAATCTAATAACGAGCAACTAACGTTACTGCGAAACCAACTTGACGAACTCAGTATACCTTTCAGCGACGACCCTGTTTTTGCCGCCCAATTAAAGTTTGAGCGTGACACCGTATTAGCCTCTAAAAAGTAGCCACTATGCGACCAGTTAATAAAGGTGATGATTTAGGCGTCTTCAATCCTTATACTGATGCACAACAGCGGCTAATCGAGCGTCTTGGTGAATACTGTTCCTATTGCGAGCGCTGGATTGCGAGCGGCATCCATGTCGAGCATAAACTCCCCAAAAATAATTATCCAGAATATCAATTCATCTGGACTAACTTTCTCTTGTCTTGTACCAACTGTAACTCTGGTAAAGGTCACGGAACATTAAACATCGGCGATTATCTTTGGCCTGATTCTGACAATACTTATCTTGCTTTTGTTTATGATGCAGAAGGGCGGGTGTTGGTGAGTAATAACTGCTCTGACGAAATTATAATAAAAGCATTCCAATCTTGGAAAATGTTTGGCCTTAATAAGCACCCCGATACAGCCATAGCAAACCAAATTAAACCAACTGCAAAAGACTTACGCTGGAAACACCGGAGCGATGCTTGGAGAAAAGCAACCCGCTACAAAATGCAATTACTACAGTACGATTCTCCTGAACGAAGAGAAGACATTGTTGAGATGGCATTAGAGAGAGGCTTCTGGTCGGTCTGGATGACAGTTTTTCACGATGACATCGACATGCGCCAGCGATTAATTAATGCGTTTAAAGGCACCAGCACGGATTGCTTCGATGCCGACACGCAACCGATTCCACGCCCCAGCGGCCAACTTTAAGATTTTTATTTTTATCTTCAGGATTCAACCCTATGAGTAACTTTTCCCTCACCGCCATCTCCCCCATCGACGGCCGCTATGCCAGCAAAGTCGATGCTTTACGCCCTATTTTCAGCGAATACGGCTTAATCCGTTACCGCGTCGAAGTTGAGGTGCGCTGGTTACAGGCGCTGGCGGCTCAGCCGGAAATCGTTGAAGTGCCTGCTTTTTCGGAATCTGCCAACGCAGTATTGAATGCCATCGTCAGCGATTTTTCTGCTGCCGATGCCCAGGCAGTCAAAGACATTGAAAAAACCACCAACCACGATGTCAAAGCGGTGGAATATTTTCTGAAAAACAAAATCCAGCATCATGCCGAGCTGAATGCCGTCAGTGAGTTCATTCACTTCGCCTGCACGTCGGAAGACATTAATAATCTGTCGTATGCGCTAATGCTGAAAGAAGGCCGCAGCCTGGTGCTGGCAGAAATTGATGCCTGCATTGCCGCTATCAAGCAACTGGCCCATGACAGCGCCGGACAGCCGATGTTATCGCGCACTCACGGCCAATCAGCCACGCCGACCACCACCGGCAAAGAATTTGCCAATGTCGTCGCGCGAATGCAACGTCAGCGTCAGCAACTGGCGCAGGTTGAACTGCTGGGTAAAATCAACGGTGCCGTCGGTAATTACAATGCACATACTGTCGCGTATCCGAATGTAGACTGGCCGCAATTTGCGCAAGGCTTTGTCGAATCTTTGGGGCTGACGTTTAACCCGTATACGATCCAGATTGAACCGCATGACTACATGGCCGAATTTTTCCATGCGCTGGCGCGTTTCAATACCATCCTGATCGATTTTGACCGCGATGTCTGGGGCTATATTTCTCTGGGCTATTTCAAACAAAAAACCATCGCCGGCGAAGTGGGTTCGTCCACCATGCCGCATAAAGTTAACCCGATTGACTTTGAAAACTCGGAAGGCAATCTAGGGCTGGCCAACGCGATTCTGGGCTTTTTAAGTGAAAAATTACCGATTTCCCGCTGGCAGCGCGATCTGACTGATTCGACCGTATTACGCAATATCGGCG
>CAIUWU010000113.1 GCA_903902945.1 uncultured Pseudomonadota bacterium | reverse complement strand
TGATCGGCGCAAAAAATGCACATTCCAGGAAAATATCGCGGGTCTGACCGGAAACCGCACTGTCTTTGCCACCCATCACGCCAGCCAGTGCCAGCGGCTGTTGCTGATCGGCAATTACCAGGGTTTTCCCGTCCAGCTCAATCGTTTGATCATTTAACAGGGTCAGGGTCTCACCTTGCTGACTGTATCTGACCACAACCGGCGCCTGTAATCTCTCGGCGTCAAAGGCGTGCAACGGCTGTCCCAGTTCAATCAGGACATAATTAGTGACATCGACAACCGGCGACAAACTGCGAATACCACTGCGACGCAGACGCTCCTGCATCCACAACGGCGTTTCGGCCTGAGGATTAATGCCTTTGATCAGACGCCCCAGATACACCGGACAGGCTTCGCCAGCTTCTACATTAATCGCCAGGGTTTGCTGATGCGCTACAGCGTTGATGACTTTAGCAACCGAAGTAAATTCAGCCTGATTCAATACTGCTGCTTCACGGGCAATACCTTCAACCGACAAACAGTCAGCACGATTCGGGGTTAGCCCCAGTTCGATGACATTGTCATTCAAAGATAAATAGTCGCGAATGTCAGTACCAACCGGCGCATCAGCCGGCAATTCCATCAACCCGTCTGAACTGGTCGCCAGCCCCAGTTCTTTTTCGGAACATAGCATGCCAAACGACAATTCGCCACGCAGTTTGGATTTCTGAATTTTAAAATCGCCCGGCAACACAGCGCCAATCAGAGCCGCCGGAATTTTCAGACCCGGGCGCACATTGCTGGCACCGCAGACAATCTGCAAAGGCTCTGCCGCACCAACATTGACCTGACAAACCCGCAGTTTATCGGCATTGGGGTGCTGCTCCATGGCGATGACTTCTGCCACCACCACGCCGTTAAATTCGGCCGCCACCGGCTGCACGGCATCCACTTCCAGACCGGCCATGGTCAGTTGCGCCACCAGCGTTGCAGTATCGACAGGCAGATTGACCAGTTCTCTTAACCAAGCTTCACTTACTTGCATGATTCAATTACCTGTTATTTAAACTGTTGCAAAAATTTAAGATCATTCTCGAAGAACATTCTTAAATCGTTGATGCCATAACGCAGCATGGCCAGACGCTCGACGCCCATGCCGAATGCAAAGCCCGAATACTGCTGATGATCAATATTGACTGATTTGAACACTTCAGGATGAATCATGCCGCAACCCATGACTTCCAACCAGCCGGTCTGACTGCAAACCCGGCAGCCTTGGCCGTCACAGATCACGCACTCGATATCGACTTCGGCAGAAGGTTCGGTAAACGGGAAATAGGAAGGACGGAAGCGCACCTGAATGTCTTTTTCGAAAAAGGCTCGCAAGAACTCGAACACCACGCCTTTCAGGTCCGCAAAACTGACATCTTTATCGACCAAAAAGCCTTCAACCTGGTGAAACATCGGGGTATGGGTCAAATCGGAGTCGCAGCGATAAACACGGCCTGGTGCAATCACTTTCAACGGCGGCTGTTGCGATTCCATCACCCGAATCTGTACTGGCGAGGTATGAGTGCGCAGTACGGTGTGAGCATCAAAATAAAAAGTATCGTGCATGGCACGAGCGGGATGGTGTTCGGGAATATTCAGCGCCCCGAAGTTATGGTAATCGTCTTCGATCTCGGGGCCTTCGACCACGTCAAAGCCGACACTGGCAAAAATTTTGGCGATCCGGCGCAAGGTAATCGTGACCGGATGCAAGCCGGCAGTGGCCTGTCCGCGCCCCGGCAAACTGACATCGACACGTTCACTGGCCAGACGCGCCGCTAACTGATCGGCTTCCAGCGTGGTTTTACGGGCATCCAGTGCTTCCTGAAAACTGTCGCGGGCGGTATTGATCACCTGTCCTGCGGCTCTGCGCTGCTCGGGATCAAGACTGCCAAGCTCTTTCATTTGCTGGGTAAACAGACCTTTCTTGCCGAGGTAATTGACTCTTACCTGATCCAGCTGATTGAGGTCATTTGCGTTTGCAAGCGCTTGTAATGCCTGCGTAAGAATTTCTTCGATACTAGCCGACACGACTCAGCTCACTTTTTATTTGATTGGGGAAGGATACAACCGGATGTGTCTGGATTTTCTCCAGAAGACTCCCCCGCGCACGGGGGAGTTTTACTGCATTTTGATATCGGTAGCGATATCAGCGCACCTGATTAAGGTTTGCTTTGATTGGCAATCGCAATTTTAGCGATTTCACCAAACGCTTCGATATCACGAACGGCTAAATCAGCCAGCACTTTACGATCAATCGCGACGTTGGCTTTGTTCAGACCGTTGATTAAACGGCTGTATGAAATGCCAAACAGTCTGGATGCCGCATTAATACGGACAATCCACAAAGCGCGAAATTGACGTTTTTTCTGTTTACGGTCACGGTAAGCATATTGACCTGCTTTGATAACCGCTTGTTTGGCTACGCGATAAACCCGGCTGCGGGCACCATAATAACCTTTGGCTAATTTTAAAATCTTTTTGTGTCTCGCTCTCGCGGTAACACCACGTTTAACTCTAGGCATGTTTTAAACTCTCTTCAAAAACGGTAATCGATCAACTGTATGGCAGCATACGCGCTACCAATGGCGCATCTGAAGGATGCAGGATCGCTGTTTTACGCAATTGTCTTTTACGTTTGGTGGTTTTTTTAGTCAGGATGTGACGTTTATGCGATTGTTTGCATTTGAAACCGCCAGAACCGATTTTCTTGAAGCGTTTGCCTGCGCCGCTATGGCTTTTCATTTTTGGCATTTGTTTTCTCCAATAAGTCAAAAGTAAGTCCCTGAGAAAAAACTCGATGAGGCAAAATGCTTGGCCCCATTGAATTTCAGGCATCTTCCGATGCCATTTTGTGATTCAGTCCGGAATCACATTGCTGTTTTCAGAAAACAGCGAAACTATTTTTTCTTTTTAGGGCCCATGACCATCACCATCTGACGGCCTTCGAGCTTGGGAAACTGCTCAACTGCGGCAATTTCTTCCAGATCTTGTTCAATCCGCTTCAGAAGGTCCATACCCAGCTCACGGTGAGTCAGCTCCCGACCTTTAAATCGAACCGTGATTTTGGTTTTGTCGCCTTCATTCAAAAATTTGACCAAACTGCGCAGCTTAACCTGATAGTCACCTTCTTCGGTGCCAGGTCTGAATTTGATCTCTTTAATTTGGATTTGTTTTTGCTTTTTCTTGGCAGCCTGCAGTTTCTTGTTTTGTTCAAACTGAAACTTGCCAAAATCCATGATTTTGCAAACCGGAGGATCCGCATTGGGTGAAATCTCAACCAGATCCAGACTTGCATCATAAGCTAGCTGTAAAGCTTCGTTAATTGAAACAACCCCGACTTGTTCGCCTTCCGCGCCGATTACCCTAACCCGTCTTGCGGTAATTTCGGTATTTAAGCGCGTTGTATCTTTTTTAGAGCTGATACCCTATCCTCCAAATTATTATTATTTTCTGTCGGCGATTTCGTTTTTAAGCCGTTCAACCAGATCGTTTATTGACAGACTTCCGAGATCTTCCCCCTTTTGGGTGCGAACCGCGACAGTTCCTGTTTCCATTTCTTTGTCGCCGGTAATCAGTTGATACGGCACACGCTGCATGGAATGCTCGCGGATTTTAAAGCCTATCTTCTCATTTCTCAAGTCAATTTTGACTCTAAAGCCTTGTTTTTCAAGTTCTAGCCGCAGCTGTTCGGCGTATTCCGCGTGCTTATCGGTGATATTCATAATCACCAGTTGTACCGGCGCCAGCCATAACGGGAAGTTACCGGCATGCTGTTCGATCAGAATACCGATAAAACGTTCCAGTGAACCCAAGATAGCCCGATGCAGCATAACCGGCACATGACGAGCACTATCCTCACCGATATAGGCAGCACTCAGACGATCCGGCATCGAGAAATC
>CAIUWU010000112.1 GCA_903902945.1 uncultured Pseudomonadota bacterium | reverse complement strand
GATCAAAATGGCCGATAATCTCTATCAGATTATTCGTGTTGAGGATAAAAGAGCTTACAAAATTCCCAGTTTTGATGACAGCAAAGACAGTGTTCGAACCGGTCTGATACAGGCCAAACGTCAGGCATTAATACAAAAGCTGCGCACCTCAGCCAACATCAATCAATAGGCTTTTGATTTAGCGATCAATAGCCAGAATAAATACAAGTAATAGCTTGTTTTAGAACTCTGCGTTTACCGGCTAATCCTGTCCTCAATCAGTCCCGGGGTCGGGTGCCGCCGTTCAGGCCGTCATCAGCCAGCATGACGCCGCGATGCAGATTCAACAGGCCAGCGTAAAGCCATCATCAATTGGCAGAGTTTCAATATTGGCAAGGATGCCAGCGTTGATTTCCAGCAACCCGGACAGCAATCCGTTGCCCTCAGGTCAGCATGGTAGCGTTTGCCTGATTGGAAATGTGCAGGATTTGCCTGATTATCGGCAAATCATTTTCGTCACGACACATCACCCAACTCCTGCTCAATCTGTTCAATGCTCGGCAGATTTTTGGTTAGCTCAACGGGCAGAGATTCAACCAGCTGATACTCCGCCACGCCGATCGGTTTGTTGGTATCGCGCAAAGCATATTCGGCGACGATCCGGTTTTGGGTTTTGCATAACAATAAGCCGATGGTTGGCTGATCGTATTCGGATTTGAGTTGCGCATCTACCGCCGTCAGGTAAAAGCCCAATTGCCCCGTGTGTTCCGGCTTGAAAGCACCGGTTTTGAGCTCCACTACCACATAGCAGCGCAACTTTAGGTGATAAAACAACAAGTCGATGAAAAAATCGTCGCCGCCGACTTCCATATGAGACTGCCGGCCGACGAAAGCAAAGCCAGCGCCAAGTTCGATCAGAAAACGAGTGATGTGTTGGACCAGCGCGTTTTCAAGTTCCCGTTCGTCGGCTTCCTGACCGATGCCGAGGAAATCGAATAAATAGGGATCTTTCAAGGATTCGCGGGCCAAATCCGAATGGGGTTTTGGTAAATTGGCTTCGAAATTGGTGACTGCTTTGCCTTCCCGTTCCAACAAACGGGTTTCGATGTGGATGTTCAACACATTGCGCGACCAAGCGTGTTCTATAGCCCGCTCGGCGTAGCGCTTACGGTTTTCAGTGTCTTTTAGCTTGCTGAGTAACACCAAGTTATGGCCCCAGGGCAATCGTCCAACAAGCTGTTGGACAATTTCGGCATCGGGCCAAGCTTCCGCGAAAGCGCGCATGTACATCAGATTGGCACGCGAAAAGCCTTTCATCTCTGGAAACGCGGCGCGCAAATCGTGCGCAAGCCGTTCGATTACCTTGGCACCCCAGCCTTGTTGCGCTTGCCGTTCCAATATGCCGCGACCGATTTGCCAATACAGCAAGACTAATTCGCGGTTGACGGATAAGGCTGCGCGTTGCTGGGCGGAATGGATACGGGTTTTGAGTTCGGTTAGCCAGTCGGTGTAGCCGATGGGTGTATCGATTAGCGATGCTGGTTTGATTTGATCGTTCACAGCAACTCCTGAATGATTTGTGCCAATTGGCAATCCTTCTGATATTGCAAGGCGGCAGCCTGACGAATCGAGCGTTCTTCTAGGCCTATATTATTCCTCGCCCAAATAATTGAATCTTCGAGCAACTCACCAATCTCGGCTTCATCGGGTGTTTGTCCCCGAAACCTATCTTGAAACGCTTTGGAAACGAATACTGATACGCCTCTACCATCCATTTTTTCAGGATGTGCCATATAATAATTTATTAAATTTAAACCATCTAACAGGCAATTCTTACAACCTGTTAGGTTCTTACGAAAAAAGGCGAAGTAGGTAACTTGCAAAAGTCTTTCAAGTTCCGG
>CAIUWU010000111.1 GCA_903902945.1 uncultured Pseudomonadota bacterium | reverse complement strand
GGGCGAACTGACACAGATCGCCTGGAAGCACGACATCCAGACTATGATCGAAGGCCCTGGCCACGTACCATTGCAAATGATCAAAGTTAATATGGACAAACAGTTGGAAGACTGCTTCGAAGCCCCGTTCTATACCTTGGGCCCGCTGACCACCGACATTGCCCCCGGCTACGATCACATCACCTCGGCTATCGGCGCTGCCAATATCGGCTGGTATGGCTGCGCGATGCTGTGCTATGTGACCCAGAAAGAGCATTTGGGCCTGCCTAATAAACAAGACGTTCGCGAAGGGATTGTCACTTACAAAGTGGCCGCTCATGCGGCTGATCTGGCGAAAGGCCATCCTGGTGCCCAGATCCGCGACAACGCCATGTCCAAGGCTCGCTTCGAGTTCCGTTGGGAAGATCAGTTCAATCTGGCACTGGATCCGGAAAAAGCCCGCTCCTTCCATGACGAAACCCTGCCTAAAGAATCGGCCAAAGTGGCGCATTTCTGCTCGATGTGCGGCCCGCATTTCTGCTCGATGAAAATCAGTCAGGATGTGCGCGACTATGCCGCCGAAAAAGGCCTGGCAGCTGAAGAAGCGCTGGACAAGGGCATGGAAGAAAAATCCAAACAATTTCTGGAAGAAGGCGCCCAGATTTACCATCAGATTTAAATTATTGATCTCCCCGGCACACCACCGGGGAGCCATTTAAGGATCACTTTTGCAGATTACAGTCATTATTGCCTGGCTAGTTACAGCGACATCCACTGCATGGACCAAGACTAAAGCATGCAGGAATTAGAAACTTTCAAACTCATCGAACGCATCAGCTCGTTATTGCGCTCGGAAGAACGGCGCAAATATGCCGCTATCGGCTTGCAGCCGGTACACGGCCAGGTGCTGGAATATCTAGCGAAATGCAACAAATACAGTAATACCCATGCTGCAGTAGCCGAATATCTCGGCCTGACCAAAGGCACGGTATCGCAAACCATTCAGATCCTGGAACGCAAGCATTATCTGGAAAAGACCACCGACAGCGTCGACGGTCGGGTCGTGCATTTGACTTTGACCGAAACCGGCCGACAATTAATCGACGAACTAAAGCCGCTGGACATATTCAAGCAAGCAGAAACTAAAGTCAGCCGACAGGAGTTTGATACCATAGGTCAGGCACTGGAAACGACTTTAGGGGTTTTGCAGAAAGTAAATCACTCCAAAAGTTTCGGTTTATGCCGGTCGTGCCGCTATTTCTCAGTAGCGGAAAATCACTATCAGTGCGGCATGACCGAACAACCGCTGGACCGTGAAGACACTGATAAAATATGCCGCGACCATTCACCACCCCCTAACCCGTTTATTGATCAAGAGTAATCATTATGTTCGATCCCAAATCCATCGATAACATCACTGAAAAACTGGCGCACGCCATCCCCCCCGGACTTAACCACTTTAAGGATGATCTGGAAAAACATATCCATGCCTTAATCCAAAGTGGATTATCAAGACTGGACATGGTCAGCCGTGAAGAATTCGAAGTCCAAAAAGCGGTACTGGCTAAAACCCGCAGCCGTCTTGAACAACTCGAGGAGCGTGTCAGCCAACTGGAAAATCAGCTCAAAGCCGATTAAAAAATGCCCCTGGCTATTGTGTATAGCCGGGGACGCTCCGGCATCACCGCTCCGCTGGTCACAGTGGAAGTACACATCAGCAATGGACTGCCTGCCCTAAACATCGTTGGCCTGCCGGAAGCGGCCGTCAAAGAAAGCAAAGACCGGGTTCGTGGCGCGATTATCAATTCGCGCTTTGAATTTCCGATGCAGCGTATCACCATCAATTTGGCGCCTGCCGACCTGCCTAAAGAAGGCGGCCGTTTCGATCTGGCGATTGCACTCGGCATCCTCGCCGCATCAGCGCAAATACCCTCCGCAGCGCTCGCTCAATATGAATGCATCGGTGAATTATCGCTAGGTGGCGATCTGCGCATGATTGCCGGCGTACTGCCGGTAGCGATTGCCTGCCGTGACGCAGCAAGACAACTAATCCTTCCTGTAGGCTGCGCCCAGGAAGCCTCATTGATCAGCCATGCCCAACTATTGCCAGCCCGGCATTTATTGGAAGTTTGCGAACATTTATGCGGCAAAAACCGTATTGAAGTCAGCAATCAGCAACCGCCGCCACCCCAAACCGCCTTTGAACTGGATTTTGCCGATGTACAAGGCCAGTTTCAGATCAAACGCGGCCTTGAGGTGGCAGCCGCGGGCAATCACAATCTGCTGATGCTAGGGCCACCCGGCACCGGCAAGTCGATGCTGGCCGCCCGCTTGCCGACCATTCTGCCAGCACTCACCGAGCAACAGGCTCAGGAAACAGCGGTCATTAATTCGATCAGCGGCCAACCGCTGCATTTACACCACTGGCAACAGCCTCCGTTCAGAGCTCCGCATCACACGGCATCGGCGATTGCCCTGGTCGGTGGTGGCAGCAATCCCAAACCCGGGGAAATTTCGCTGTCGCATAACGGCACCTTATTTTTAGATGAGTTACCGGAATTTGATCGCAAAGTACTGGAAGTGCTGCGCGAACCCTTGGAAACCGGGCATATCACCATTTCCAGAGCGGCCCACCAGGCCGATTTTCCGGCCCGTTTTCAGCTGATTGCCGCCATGAACCCCTGCCCCTGCGGCTACCTTGGCGATCCGTCTGGCCGCTGCCATTGCACTTCCGAACAAATCAACCGTTACCGGAACAAGATTTCCGGGCCGCTGCTGGACAGAATCGATATTCATCTGGAAGTGCCACGAATTGCGATCAAACCGCCCGGACAACCTGACAGCAACACTGAATCCAGCGCACAGATTCGCGAACGCGTCATCATCGCCCGACAACGCGCCCTGAATCGCAATGGCAAACCGAATGCCCAGTTGAATAATGCCGATCTGCAAAGCTGTTGTCAGCTCGATCCAGCCAGCTATCAGTTGCTGGCCCAGGCGCAAGATAAGCTGGGCTTGTCGCCACGAGCCTATCAACGGATTCTGAAAGTCGCCCGTACCATTGCCGATCTGGCCGATAAAGATCGGATCGAACTCAGTCATCTCAGCGAAGCGATAGGCTACCGCCGGCTGGACCGTAACCGTTGAGCCAGCGTTTTATTATTGCCGGCCGCACCTGCAATCAGTCGTATATGACCTGCCCAGCACCCGATTCTGTGCCATAATCGCCGCTATTTTTGTTACAGCACTATCAACACCATGTCTGACCGAAAAATTCTAGTTACCAGCGCACTGCCTTATGCCAACGGACCGATTCATTTGGGTCATTTAGTGGAATACATCCAGACCGATATCTGGGTACGCTTTCAGAAAATGCGCGGCCATCAATGCTGGTATGTTTGTGCCGACGATACCCACGGCACGCCTATCATGCTGCGCGCCGACCGCGAAGGCATCACTCCCGAGCAACTGATTGCCGATGTCGAGCAACAGCATCGTGCCGATTTCGACGCCTTTGGTGTGGCCTTCGACCATTACCACAGCACTCATTCCCCGGAAAACCAGCAACTATCGGCCATGGTTTACACCCGGCTGCGCGATGCCGGCCATATCAACAGCCGCAGCATTACCCAGGCCTATGATCCGGTCAAAAATATGTTCCTGCCTGACCGTTTTATTAAGGGCGATTGCCCGAAATGCGGTGCGACCGACCAATATGGCGACAACTGCGAAGCCTGCGGCGCCACTTATTCTCCGATGGAACTAAAGAATGCCGTGTCGGCGGTATCCGGCGAAAAACCGATAGAAAAAGACTCCGTACATTACTTTTTCAATCTGGGCAATTTTGCCGCGATGCTGGGCGAATGGACCAAAGCCGGTCATTTACAAGCGGAAGTCAGTAACAAAATGGCCGAATGGCTGGAGAACGGTTTGCAGGAATGGGATATTTCCCGTGACGCGCCTTATTTTGGCTTTGAAATCCCCGATGCACCTGGCAAATATTTTTATGTCTGGATGGATGCCCCGATTGGCTACATGGCCAGCTTCCAGGCTTTATGCGCCAAAAACGGCCTGTCGTTCGATGAATTCTGGCAAAAAGACAGCAACACCGAGCTGTATCACTTCATCGGCAAAGACATCATTTATTTCCACGCCTTGTTCTGGCCGGCAATGCTGGAAGGCGCCCAATTAAGAACGCCAAGCGCCATTTTTGCCCACGGTTTCCTGACCGTGAACGGCGAAAAAATGTCGAAATCACGCGGCACCTTCATCAAAGCCCGTACCTATCTGGATCATCTGAACCCGGAATATCTACGCTATTACTTTGCCGCCAAACTCAGCGCCGGCGTCGATGATCTTGATCTGAACTTTGATGACTTCACCCAACGGGTCAACTCGGATCTGGTCGGCAAAGTGGTCAATATCGCCAGCCGTTGCAGCGGCTTTATCAGCAAACGCTTTGATGGCGTACTGGCCGCCGACTGCGCGGAACCGGCGCTATTCCAGCAATTCATCGATGCTCAAGCCACCATCGCCGAGCTCTACGAAAACCGTGAATACGGTAAAGCCATGCGTGAAATCATGGCGCTGGCCGACAAAGCCAATCAGTATATCGACGACAAAAAACCGTGGTTGATTGCCAAGGAAGACGGCAAAGACCAGGAACTGCATGCGGTCTGCTCAATGGCGCTTAATCTGTTCCGTCTGCTGGTTACTTACCTGCGCCCGGTATTACCGACACTGGCTACCAATGCCGAAAGCTTCCTCAACCTGCCGGCCCAAAGCTGGCCGGTAGCGGCAACCCCGCTGCTCAATCACACCATCAACAGCTTCACGCCACTGATGACTCGGGTGGAAAGCGACAAAATTGCTGCGATTGTCGAAGCATCGAAAGAAAGCCTGGAAAAACCGGCTACTGGAAAATCGGTTAAAGCCGCAGTTCAGGCGCAATCAGTCGAACCCTTGGCTGAGCCGATTGATATTGAAGACTTCGTTAAAATTGATCTGCGGGTTGCCCGTATCATCAAGGCACAATCGGTCGAAGGCGCCGAAAAACTGTTGCAACTGACAGTGGATCTGGGCGGCGAAACCCGCAACATTTTCGCCGGCATCAAATCGGCCTACAGTGCCGAACAGCTGGAAGGCCGTCTTACCATTGTGGTGGCCAATCTGAAGCCGCGTAAAATGCGCTTTGGTGTTTCCGAAGGCATGGCGCTGGCCGCCGGTCCCGGCGGCAAAGACATCTGGCTGCTGTCACCTGATGATGGCGCTCAGCCTGGGATGCGAATTAAATAAAAAACCGGGGCTTCGCAAGAAGCCCTTTTTTATCGGCTTCAGGCTATTCCACTATCCTGAAACTGCATCCTGTGCAGCTTGGCATAGGCACCGCCTCGCGCCAGCAGCTCGGTGTGGGTGCCTTGTTCCACAATCCGGCCTTTATCGATTACCAGAATCTGATCGGCATTTTCAATGGTCGACAAACGATGGGCGACCACAATAGTCGTACGGCCCTGCATCAGTCGATTCAGCGCCGCCTGAATATAACGCTCTGATTCGGTATCCAGCGCTGAAGTTGCTTCATCGAGAATCAGAATGGGGGCATCTTTCAGCAAGGCTCTGGCCAGTGCCAGCCGCTGTCTTTGCCCGCCCGACAGCTTGACGCCGTTTTCACCAATCTCGGTATCCAGTCCTTTAGGCATCTCGGCAATAAACTGCATCGCATAAGCATCGGCTGCTGCCTGCTCGATTTTGCCTTTATCGGCGCCTTGCAAAACCCCGTAAGCAATATTGTCGGCAATCGACGCATTAAACAAAGTTACATTTTGTGTCACCAATGCCATTTGCTTGCGCAATGAAGCCAGTCTGTAACTTTTAATATTGACACCGTCGATCAGGATTTCGCCTTCGCTATAGTCATAAAAGCGTGGCAACAGATTGATCAGGGTACTCTTGCCGCCACCGGAAGCACCGACCAGTGCAATGGTTTTGCCGGGTTCTATGGATAGATTAATGCCTTGCAGAGCCGGTACTTCACTACCCGGGTAAGTAAAACTGAGATTTCTGAACTCGATCAGCCCTTCACTGCGTGCAACTTCATATTCACCGCTATCGACTTCGACCGGCTCATCCAGCACTTCAAATAATGATTCAGCTGCCGCAATCCCGCGCAGGATTTCTGAATTGGCATCGCTGAGCTGGCGAATCGGCTTGGGTAATAAGAATGCCGCCGTAAAGAAGCCGACAAACTCGCCCGCTGAAGAGCTTTTCATCAGCATTAAGGCCAGATACATCATGCCCGCCAGCGCAAATGAAATCAGCAACTGCATCACAGGATTGTTGATGGACATGGTCATGATCAGCTTGCGATATTGCTTACGGTTTTCAAGGCTGCAATCTTTGAAGCGGCGGCGCTCGTAATCCTCGCCACCAAAGCCTTTGACGATGCGGTTACCACTGACCATTTCCGAGGTGATTTGAGTCAGATCACCCACGGTATCCTGCATATTGCGACTCAGGCGCTTCAGACGGCCACCGACATATTTGACCATCAATATCACCACCGGGGCCAAGGCCAGAAACACCAGCGATAACTGCCAGTTGGTATGTATCAGATAAGCCAGCAGGCCGATTGCGGTAAAGCCTTCCCGAATAAGCGATCTGACCGAATCGGTAGTTGCCCGGGTTACTTCGCCAATATTGTTGGTAATCCGGGAAATCATGTAACCACTGTTATGACTGTCGAAATATTCAACCGATAACAGGGTGTAGTGATTAAAAATGGCGCAACGCAATTTATGAATCACATTGCCGGAAACTCGGGCCAGATAATAGTTCCCCAGAAACGCCCCGATGCCCCGAACCAGAAACAGTACGACAAACGCCAGAGGCAAATACGCCATCTGCTCTCGGTGCTCACCCCCTAATAGATCAATCATTTTCTGAATGATCATCACCACCGCGGGCTCGGTAGCGGCATAGATCGCGAATCCTATGGTACTGATGATGAACAGGCGCCAATAAGGCAAAACATAGCGCATCAGGCGCTTATAGACATCGGCATTCGATACCGGTGCTTTTGAATTCTGTAATGTGCTCAATTCTGTTTACCTTTAAAATGCCGCCATTCTGCGCTTTCAAATTTATAACGCATGCCAGCAAACTCATTGTCTAACTTAAAGCCTGAACGCATTTTGGTGATAACCCAGCGTTACCTGGGTGATACCTTGCTGATTACCGCTCTGCTCCATTCCCTAAAAACAGCCTATCAAAATGCCCGGATCGATGTGCTGTTACCGCAGGCTAATACCACAGTGCTGGAAGGCAATCCCGATATCCACCAGTTACTGACTTTTCCGCAACCGGCGACCTTACCGGGTTTCATCAGACTGCTGTCGTCAATCTACCGCCGCTATGATTTGTCAATTTCGCTGCAGACCAGTGATCGCACCACCTTGTGTGCCATTGCCGCCGGCAGGCTTAGCCTAGGCCTGGTCGACACTGAAAGCAAAAAAAACTGGTGGAAAAAAAAGTTATTATCCGGTTTTCTGATTTTCGAGAACCAGCATGCGGTTCTCGAAAATTTGCGCTTTTGCGCATTGCTGGGAATAGAACCGCGCTATACCTTGATAGCACCTCATGCCGCAAAACCACTCACTAGCCTACCGGCACAACCCTACGCAGTGCTGCATATTATGCCTCAATGGCGCTATAAACAGTGGCATATTCAAGGCTGGTTGGATGTGATCGATTTTCTGGCCCGGCAAGGGCTGAAAATTGTTCTCTCCGGCAGCAAACAAAGCGCCGAATTAGCCTATCTGGCATCCGTGATAGCGGCGTCCCCGCACGACATCATCAACCTCGCCGGTCAGCTGTCACTCGCCGAGCTGAGTGAAACCATTGCTCATGCCAGAGTATTTATTGGCCCGGACACTGGCATTACGCATTTGGCGGCTGCCACCGGGGTGGCTGTTATTGCCATTTTCGGCCCGACCGATCCGCAAAAATGGGCGCCCTGGCCCTGGGGTTATCAGGCTGCGCTTGCACCGTTTACTTCGCGCGGCTGCCAGTCCGTCAATAATGTGACGCTAGTACAGGATACAACTGAAAGAGCCTGCCTGCCCTGCCAGGGTGAAGGCTGCGACAGACACCGGGAAAGTCATAGCGCCTGTCTGGATCAGCTGTCTTCAGACCAGGTAATTGGCGCGTTACAGCAAATTCTGCATGCCTCTGGCCACTGAAACATCTAAATTAGCTAGCTGGCTCATAATCAACCGCCTCATTTTTAAGGTCACGTCCCAATGCTTAGTGTCATCATCATCACCAAAAACGAAGCCGAACATATTGGCCGCTGCCTGTCATCGGTCAGCTGGGCTGATGAAATCATTGTCTTGGATTCCGGCAGTACCGATGCGACAGTAGCCATCTGTCAGTCTTACGGTGCCCAGGTCCATGTTACCGACTGGCCGGGATTTGGCCCGCAAAAACAGCGTGCACTGGATAAGGCGAGCCAGCCCTGGGTCTTATCATTGGATGCCGATGAATATATTAATGACACCCTAAGACAAGCCATTACTGATGCGATTGCCAGCGATACTGCGGATGGCTTTCAGATTCCCAGACTATCCAGCTATTGTGGCCGCAATATTCGCCACGGTGGCTGGTGGCCGGATTATGTGTTGCGCCTCTTTAAACGCAATAAAGGCCATTTTACTGACGATGTGGTTCACGAAACCATCCAGGTGTCTGGCACTATCGCGCAACTATCTACTCCAATATTGCATGAAGCATTTGTTGATCCTGATGAAGTATTAGCCAAAATAAATCACTACTCAGCGCTTGGCGCCACCAAACTAGATGCCCAAGGTAAAACAGCTAATCTTGGCACCGCTATTTTCAAAGGCTTTTGGACTTTCCTGCGCTGCTATTTCTTACAGCTGGCG
>CAIUWU010000110.1 GCA_903902945.1 uncultured Pseudomonadota bacterium | reverse complement strand
AAGCAGTCTTCCAGCTGCTTGTCCATGTTGACCTTGATCATTTGCAATGGCACATGGCCCGGGCCTTCGATCATGGTTTGCACGTCGTGTTTCCAGGCGATTTGAGTCAGTTCGCCCAGGGTTTCCAGTTCGCCGAACTGGGCGGCATCATTGGCATCATAAATCGAGCCGGGACGTAAGCCATCGCCTAACGAGAACGAGACGTCATAGGCTTTCATGATGTCGCAGATTTCCTCGAAATGGGTGTAGAGGAAGCTTTCGGTATGATGGGCCAGACACCATTTGGCCATGATCGAGCCGCCGCGCGAAACGATGCCGGTCAGGCGTTTGGCAGTCAGCGGGACGTGGTGTAAGCGAACGCCGGCGTGGATGGTGAAATAGTCCACACCTTGCTCGGCTTGTTCAATCAGGGTGTCGCGGAAAATTTCCCAAGTCAGTTCTTCGGCTTTGCCGTCGACTTTTTCCAGTGCCTGATAAATCGGCACGGTGCCGATTGGCACTGGTGAATTGCGCAGAATCCACTCGCGGGTTTCATGGATGTTTTTACCGGTCGATAAATCCATGATGGTATCGGCGCCCCAGCGGATTCCCCAGAGCATTTTTTCAACTTCTTCTTCAATCGAAGAGGTTACTGCCGAGTTGCCCAGATTGCCGTTGATTTTTACCAGGAAGTTACGGCCGATGATCATCGGTTCCAGTTCAGGGTGATTAATGTTTGCTGGGATAATGGCGCGGCCGCGGGCTACTTCGGAGCGAACAAATTCAGGTGTAATCACCGACTGGATATTGGCGCCGTAGGAAAAGCCGGGGTGCTGGCCTTTATAGCTGTCGCGCATCGCTTCCAGGTTCTGGTTCTCGCGGATCGCGATATATTCCATTTCCGGCGTGATGATGCCTTGGCGGGCATAATGCATCTGCGAAACGTTATGGCCGGATTTGGCGCGACGTGGCTGGCGAATGTGTTCGAAACGCAGGTGCGCGGTTTTAGGGTCGTGCAAGCGCTCATTGCCATATAAAGAACTTGGGCCGCTCAGCAGTTCAGTGTCGCCGCGTTCTTCAATCCAGACGCTGCGAACAGACTTAAGGCCTTTGTGCAGATTGACTTCGATGCTGGGGTCGGTATAAGCGCCGGAGGTGTCATAGACATAAATCGGTGGGTTTTTTTCGGCGCCGAAGTGAGCCGGGGTGTCCGATAGGGAGATTTTTCGCATCGGCACCTGAATGTCAGGGCGGCTGCCTTCAACGTAGATTTTTTCTGATGCGGGGTAAGAATCGATTCTGACGCTATTGCCGGTGTCGGCAGTAATTTCATTGCGGACGGCGCTCATTTAAAACTCCAAAAAAACAAAATTCACGAGCGCAGGTAAGAACTTGGCTTTCCTACGCCGGTATTATCCGGTTCAGGTTCAAAGGGTTTTTCTCAGCTTTTTGGATGAATCCTTTACAAAAAGCACCCCTAGCCTTTCAGGTAGGGCGCTAAGGTAATGGATAATGGCTTGGATTGCAAGTCTGGTGCGCATTGGTGGCGGCGCTAAAAGCTTATAAAACAATGGGTTTTGTGGGTATTTGCTAACGGGTTGGGTGGTTTTTTGTCAGCGCTGTTTATTGCTGGTCAAGGTTTGAGGTAGCCCAGGATTTAGGCAATATTTTGTGTTTTGTCGGTAACGATGGACAGTATGTAAGCTGTGCGTTGCCCGGTTCTTTTGCCTCCCGGGTCACTTAATAGGCGGGAGCTACTGCGTTTGCGAGGCAAACCCCAGTCACGCTAAGAAAATCATCCTTATGGCGCTTGCTTTCTGCGCCGCTAGGCCTGTGAAGGGCGCTTTGCGTCGCTGATGAGCTTTTTGCAAGCCGACAGGCTTTGAATGTTTGTGTTTCAGTTTGGTTTGCTGATCTCAGGCGGGTTGGTCCAAGTCACCGTTGATTTTGTGCGACAAACGACTGTGGATGAAGGGCGCTGATTTCAGTGATCGCGTTGTACTGAAAAACGGGCTAGTTGCTCCAGAGCGGTTTTGTAGTCCGAATCGGGTAGACAGCTTAGCGATTCAATAGCCAGTGCGGCAGCACGATGTGCGCATTGCTCGGTGTATTCAATCGCATTGGTGGCTTTGACGATTGCGTAAACCTCATTGAATGCCTCGCGAGAGCCTTCGCGAATGGCATTGATGATAATCTCGGCCTGCGCCGGGGTGCCGTGCTGAATCGCGTAAATCAGTGGCAAGGTCGGTTTGCCTTCGGCCAGATCATCGCCGAGGTTCTTGCCTAATTCTTCGGTGCTGGCTTTGTAATCCAGCGCGTCATCGATCAGCTGAAAGGCAACGCCCAGCTGTTGTCCGTAAATGGCTAAGGCATTTTCAACGTCGCTGCTGCTGCCCGAGATGATGGCGGCCAAACGGGTGGCGGTGCTAAACAGAATCGCGGTCTTACGGGCAATTACTTCCAGATATTTCTCTTCGGTTGTATCGGGATTGTTGCAGTTGAGTAACTGTAATACTTCGCCTTCGGCAATCGCGGTGGTGGTTTTGGAAAGCACATCCATCACCCGCATATTGTTGGTGCGAACCATCATTTCAAAGGCGCTGGAGTACAGATAATCGCCCACCAGAACGCTGGCGGCATTGCCCCAGACGGCATTGGCCGATTCGCGGCCACGACGCAGTTCCGATTCATCGACTACATCGTCATGCAGCAAGGTAGCGGTGTGGATGAATTCGATCACCGCCGCCAGAATCAGATGGTGTTGGTTGGTTTCGCCCAGCGCTTTGGCGGCCAGCAGGTGCAGCATCGGACGCAGGCGTTTGCCACCGTTGCTAATAATGTAGTGGCCGATCTGGTTGATCAGAACTACATCAGAACTCAGTTCATTAAGAATCAATTGATCTACAGCCAACGATTCGGTAGTCGTCAATTTTTTGATGGAGTCGAAGTCAATCGTTGTTGACGCTGGTGTAGAGTCAGTGGTCATGGTTGTTTGTCAGTGTTTCGGCCAGGGACCGAATGATTAAATAGCCGCGAATGCTAATGAAAATTAGCGAATAGTGTCAATAGCGGCGTGTTTTAAAATAAAAGCCGCTCCTCCATTTTGATTGGTTTTGCCGTCGACAAGCCTCAAAAAGTAACTTAGAATGCGCCGCACATTGAGTTTGAGCTCATTAAATTGACAGCCCGCCGAGAGTTAACGTATTATCGGCGGTCTTTTTTACCCGTTTTACAGGCAGTAGCACATGAAAAGAACGTATCAACCTAGCAAAATCAAACGTGCCAGAACTCACGGTTTTCGCGCAAGAATGGCAACAGTCGGTGGTCGTAAAGTAATCAATGCGCGTAGAGCAAAAGGTCGCGCATCTTTGACCGTCTAATTGTTTTCGGAAGATTTTTGCTTTCCTGTTCAGCTAAGGTTAAGGACGCCAGCTGATTATAAAAATGTATTTGCTAATCCTTCCCGGTCTGCGGATAAATATTTTACGGTGCTGGCCACTGCGAACTGTTTAAGCCATCCGCGACTAGGATTAGCAATAGCCAAAAAATCAATAAAAACAGCAGTCGCACGGAATCGCATTAAACGGGCTGCTCGGGAAAGCTTTCGGCTGCAGCGGCAACATATCGGAAATATTGATATTGTTGTCATGGCTCGGGGGGATGCCTTAAACGCGCCCTCTTTGATATTAAGGAAGTCATTGGATCGGCATTGGCTGAAATTGGTAGAACGTGCGAGTCTTGCTCATAGCCCTAATTAAGGCTTACAAATACTTCATAAGTCCATTGCTGGGGCCCAGATGTCGGTTTTATCCCAGCTGTTCAAGTTATGGCTTAGAGGCAATCCAGTTGCATGGTGCTGCCAAAGGCTGCTACCTCACGTTTCGACGCTTATTGAAATGTCATCCTTTTCATGAGGGTGGTATCGATCCTGTTCCAAAAAAATTTGAGTAAATAACAATGGATAACATTAGATTTGTACTTGTCATGGCGATGTTGATGATTTCCTACATGCTTTGGGAGTCATGGCAAATTGATTACGGCCCGAAGCCGCAGGCCATTATTTCTGACAAGCCTAGTGTTAATGGTGGCGATATCGTTGCAGCGCCGGCGGGAGTGTCTTCCGCGCAGTCGGGTCAGGTTCAGGCTACCGTGGCCAGTGTTGCTCAGGCGGCAGCAAAGGTCATTAGTGTCAAAACCGATGTGTTTGCCCTGGAAATCGATACTCAGGGTGGTTCGCTGCGTAATTTGGATTTAACTCAATATCCACACGAAAAAGAAAATAGTGTCGTCAGTAAAGCTTATGAGCTGATTGGCTTGCAGCAGCCAGCCAAAGATTTGTCGCCGATTCGATTGTTTGACAGTAGCAGCGAAAATCTGTTTCTGGCTCAGACCGGTCTGTTGGCTAGTGGCGGCTCGGCGCAGGCGCCGGATCATCATGCCAATTTCGTTGCCGAGCAACTCAGCTACAGTTTGCTGGAAGGTCAGGATGCGCTGGTAGTGCCGTTGGTCTGGGATAATGGGCAAGGTCTGAAGGTAGTCAAAACCTATACTTTCAAACGTAACAGTTACGTAGTTGAAGTGAATCAAAAGGTTATCAATAACTCCGCCAATGTCTGGTCTGGCAAGCAATATGATCAGCTGGTTCGCGTTCAGCATAGCGACAGCAATAAAGGTTTTATCAGAACCTATTCCGGTGGCGTGGTTTACACCGAAAAAGACAAATACAAAAAAATCAAATTTGAAGATATTGCCGAAGACAATCTGAATGTGGTGTCGCCAGGTGGCTGGAGTGGTTTTATTCAGCACTATTTTGCAGCAGCCTGGATTCCACCGGCTGATCAGGAAAATCATTTTTATACCAAGGCGCTGAATGATTCGCGCTATGTGGTCGGTTCTTATTCGCCTGATGTTGCGGTTCAGCCTAATACTGATGCGGTATTGAGTTCCCAGCTTTATGTAGGGCCGAAAATTCAGCCGGTAATGGAGGCTTTGTCTCCGGGGTTGGAATTAACTGTTGATTACAGTTGGCTGACGCCGATTGCCAAAGGTATTTACTGGCTGCTGAACAAGATTTATGGGTTTGTCGGTAACTGGGGCTTGGCGATTTTGGGTGTGACTTTCACGATCAAGTTGCTGTTTTTCAAGTTGTCCAAAGCCAGCTTTCAGTCCATGGCCAAAATGCGCAAAATTCAGCCGCGGTTGAAAGAGCTGCAAGAGCGCTATGCCGACGACAGGCAGAAGTTTAATGTTGAAATGATGGCCATGTATAAGCGCGAAAAGGTCAATCCTTTGGGGGGCTGTCTGCCTATCATGGTACAGATTCCGGTATTTATCTCGCTGTACTGGGTGTTGATTGAAACAGTGGAATTGCGTCAGGCCGACTTTGCGCTGTGGATTCAGGATTTGTCGGCACAGGATCCGTTTTATATTCTGCCGATTCTGTATGGTATCACCATGAAGATTCAGCAAGGCCTGAATCCGGCGCCGGTTGATCCTTTGCAGGCGCAGGTGATGAAGATGTTCCCGATTGTGTTTACGGTATTCTTCCTGTTCTTCCCTTCCGGTCTGGTGTTGTACTGGATCTGTAATAACAGTCTGTCCATCATTCAGCAGTGGTATATCACCAAGCATGTGCTGGCTGAAGATTCGCACCATCATCACCATTAATTAGTATGCTGCTCAACGGCGATACCATCGCCGCGATAGCGACACCGCCGGGTAATGGCGGTGTCGGCATGATCCGGGTTTCCGGGCCGGCTGTGCATGTCATTGCTGCGGCGATCAGCAGCAAGTCACTGAAACCCCGGCAGGCTGTTTTCTCGGCTTTTCTCGATGCTGGCCAGCAAGTCATTGATTCGGGACTGCTGTTGTATTTCCCGGCACCTCATTCTTTTACCGGCGAAGCTGTATTGGAGCTGCATGGGCATGGCGGTCATGTGGTGCTGGATATGTTGTTGCGCAGAGTGCTGTCTCTGGGCGCACGACTGGCACAGCCCGGCGAATTCAGTCAACGGGCATTTCTGAATAATAAAATAGATCTGGCTCAGGCCGAGGCGATTGCTGATCTGATCAACAGTGGCACCGAGCAGGCGGCCCGTTCGGCCCAGCAGTCATTGCAGGGTGTTTTTTCTGAACGGATCAATCAGCTGGTTGGGTCTTTGATCGAGCTACGGGTTTATATTGAGGCCGCGATAGATTTTGTTGATGAGGACATTGATTTTCTCAGCGATGGCTTGGTGGCGGACAAGATTTTGCAGTTGCAGCAGCAGGTGTCGGTGATCAAAGCCACTGCCCGGCAGGGCCGCTTGCTGCGCGACGGCATGGTAGTGGTGCTGGCTGGTAAGCCTAATGCCGGCAAGTCCAGTCTGTTGAATGCGTTGGCGGGCTATGATGCAGCAATTGTGACCGATATTGCCGGCACTACCCGCGATGTGTTGCGGGAGCGGATTCAGCTCGATGGGATGCCGTTACATATTATTGATACGGCTGGTTTGCGGGACAGCGATAATCTGGTCGAACAGGAAGGTATTCGCCGGGCGCAACAGGAAATTGTCAAAGCCGACAAGGTGTTGTT
>CAIUWU010000109.1 GCA_903902945.1 uncultured Pseudomonadota bacterium | reverse complement strand
GCCACAAGAAGTAGATAATGATAGAAACGAAACCAGAGAAGAACGCTGATACTGGAGCAACGTCTTTACCGAAAGTTCTTAATGTACCTTTTTCTACCATACGGATGTATTCAGGTGTACCTGTTCTTACATAGTGGTAACCTTGCAAGTCAGCCAAAGTCATCATCATACCGTTGTATTCAACAGGCACGTGTAATGGAGCAATGATTGGCCAGTTGCCTGGGTAGAACAATAAACCGTAAGCCAAACCACCAACAACAGCTGTCAAAGTCATGCTGTTACCTAACATTAAGATAACATCAAGAACGATAGCACCTGGTAATAGGTTAGAAGGGAAACAAATGTTAACTGGGAAGTATGTCCAGCCCCAGAAGTTTAAGTATCTGTTGATCCACTCACCAATCATCAAAGCAACAACAGAAATTGTTGCACCAACTGGTAAACGGTATCTCCACCACAAGCATGCTTGAACAGCAGCAGGGAAAGTGATTGAAACGATAGGTGCTACAGTTACCCATAGACGTCTATCTTTCCAGTCTGTCCAGAAATCCCAGTCACCACCGGTCAACATGTAGTGAATGTGATAACCGCCCAGAACCGCTGTGAACAGTGTAAAAAGAATCATCCAGTCAAACGTACGGGAAACTTGAACCGCTTCCGCACGAGAACGTACAGCTGATTGAGATGCGCTCATTAGCTTACCTCCTAAAGAATTAAAATTATATTTTTTACTGTCTTCCTTTTATTCTGCCTTGAAAATAAATCCAAGGCAGAAAAGGAGATAGTATTTACTTTTTAAAGATTAGCGATTAAGCCAGATCTTTTTTCAGCAATTTTGTGATTGCCATTACTTCAGTGTTCACAACACCCATTACAGCCAGAGCAGCCCAACCAAAGAATACGAAACCGTAGTGCAATGGAGCAACGAACAACTCTTCCATAAACCAGAATGTGTGACCCCACTCATTCAAACCAACGTTTGGCAGAATCATGAATGGACCAATAACCGCAACCAGATACATCAAGTGCAGACCTTCTTGGTATGTAGGCAGTCTTGTTTTTGCATACATGAAAGAAGCTGTACCAGTGATGATGTAGATTGGGTATGACAGGTAGAATTCGATGATGTGACTTGGAGTAAAGTCAGTATCACGAACGATAGTTTGGTGCCATGTACCATCTTGCTCTGTGAAGTAAGAAGCACCCCAGTAGATAGCCCAACCGTAGCATACCAACCATGTCCAGTGTGTGAAGTGACGACGCAATTCTTCACGTGGAGTGATTGACATAACTTTACGATCACGTGTTTTCCAGATGTAACCGTTGATACCTGCGAACAGGACAACTTCGGCAACGATCTCGATGTACAACATGTTCATCCAGTATGTTTCAAACTCAGGTGCGAATGAGTCCAGACCAGCTGACCAGCCGTAAACACCTTCGTACCAACGAATGAATGAATAGAAGCCCAAGTAGAGCGCGATACCGGCCCACAGGTTTCTTTGATTTAAAAGCGGTGCTTCCGCAGCATCAGCTTTAACTGATTCAGTTGTAGCAGCCATTTCTACCTCCTAAAAGATTGTAAAATTCCCGATTTAACTCGAGAGCTCATTTATAGTCCTTAGTTAGCTTCTTACTCAATTCAGAGTAAGACCACCACCCTCCTTGGAAGCGGATCGCAGTCTACCAGTTCGAAAAACCTTGTCAAGACAATTTACGTTTTTTATCCGATAGACTTATTCTCAAATTACAGCTTCATTCTCTTCAAAATTCACAAGCATTTTTGATGCCAATCATCAAAAGCGCCCAATCTGATGAGCCTTTATTAAGGCCGCTCTGACACTTTGTCCGCCTCTGAGCAGCCTGAAACCTCATTCAAGACTTGCGTTGATACAAATAACAAACCACATCACCTGCCTTGCTACTTTTCAACAAAGCCCAATCAATAGGGACATCTTGCAACTCCAGACTTTTTTCCGCCTCGATATAGATTTTGGCGTATTCCGACAAACAACCTGTCATTTCTAATTGCTGACAAGTCTTTTCAACATATGCCTTACCAAACGGAGGATCCATAAAAACCAAGTCAAATTTCTCACCACACAGACCATTCAGATAACTCTCAACATTCTGATTGACCACCTTGATCTGCGACGCATTTAGCACATCACGATTACCACCGAGACAAGCACAGACTCTGCTATTTAATTCAACTTGAACAACCCTCGCCGCTCCACGCGATGCGGCTTCAAACCCCAGAGCGCCACTACCGGCAAACAAATCCAGACACTCACTACCTACCACATCATGCTGCAACCAGTTAAATAAGGTCTCTCTCAACCGCCCAGGCGTCGGCCTTAACCCTGGCGCATCTTCAAAGCTAATCAAGCGACTACGCCATTGCCCACCGATAATACGAATTTTATTGATCACAGCATCTAACCACCCACCATAACGGTTTGCATCCATTCTGGCTTTATCCGACGCTTAAAGACCTCTTTTACTTGAGCCAGAGACACCTCCTGAATCTTGTTCTGAAAAACCTCCAGATAATCGAGCGGCTGCTGGTAAATCCCAATCATCGTCACATACTCAAGTAACTTACTATTCGTATCTACGCGCATAGCAAATCCACCGACAATATTCTGTTTGGCAGCATTCAATTCTGCCTCGGTAGGCCCGTTATTTATAAAGTCCTCCACTGTGGCAACTGTCACCGACAAAGCTTTATCCGCCTGATCATTACGAGTCTGCAAACCAATAGTAAATGGCCCATTACGGAACAATGGCGCAAACTGACTCGATGCAGTATATGCAAGTCCACGTTTTTCCCGCACCTCATCAAACAGCTTTGACACCAGACTACCACCACCCAAAATATGATTACCTACATACAAAGCAAAATAATCAGGGTCCTTTCGGTAAGTTCCGGGCATACCCATCAGAATATGGGTCTGCGTGGAAGGAAAATTGATCTGCTGTTTAGTTGCTTTAACCGGAATCTCGACCACCGGAATCTCCTGTGGCTTTTGACCTGTCGACAAACCAGCCATCAATGTAGCGACGATTTTTTCAGCCTGCTGTCGACTGATATCACCAACCACCACGACAACCGCATTCGCTGCCACGTAGTATTGCTGATAAAACGTCTTCAAATCTGCCACCTGCAATCCGGCCACAGTTTCCACAAACCCATCTTCAGGATGCGCATAAGGATGATCGTGATAAAGCGCCTTTTGAAAGGCAATCGAAGCAATCGCTGCCGGGGACTCCTCACGATGCTTCAAACCCGCTAAGGCCCGGCTTTTTTCACGCTGAAAATCATCTTCAGCAAACCTGGGCTTGGTCAGCACTGTTTGATAAGTTGCTAACGCAGCGTCCAGCAAAGCTGGCTCAACCAAACTGCGTAGCGATAACCAAGCCATATCCTTTGACACACCGTTTGCAAACGTTGCGCCAACAGATTCAAAACGCCGTGCCACCTCATCAGCATCCCAGTCACCAGCACCGTTCTCCAGCATGGCCGACGTTAAAGCAGCCAATCCAAGTCGTGCACCATCACGCGCACTACCCGCATCAAAGGCAACTCGCACATCCACCATGGGCAGCGCCGGTGTATTGACGAAATACACTCGACTTCCTTGTGCTGTCTGCCAATGCTCTATTTTGGCCGTGGCAAAACTGCTCTGAGCTACCAGTAATAACCATATTGCCAATAGTTTAAAACGCATGATGACCTCCTATGTGCTTGACGGCTTTGGCTGTTTCGTTAATAGGCTGTGGATCAAGATAAGCAACTGTCAGATTATCTTCAGTCAGGTATTTACGTGCCACTTGGCGCACCTGCTCGGCAGTCACCTGATTTATCCGGTCCACATATTGATCGGCTTTTTGCCAGCCAATACCATTGGTTTCCAACATCCCTAATTCCATAGCCTGATAAAAATTGGAATCCTTCTGATAAATATCATGCGCCAGCACTTGCGCCTTCACACGCTTCAATTCCTCATCACTCACTAGCTCCGCCTTCAACTGCAGCACTTCCTCTTTCAGCGCATATTCCATATCTATTGCCGTCCTACCTTCTGCCGGCGTTGCTTCTAAAAGCAGCAATTCCGATAATCGCGAACCAAAGTCATAGGCCGCACCTGCCGAAACGGCAACCTGCTTCCCCCTGACCAGGCGCGACGACAAACGGGAACTATTGCCACCATCGAGAATCGCCGTCAACACCTCCAACGCATAAGCCTCCCACTCGGGATTTGCGGTATGCAGAACCGGCACCTTATATCCCATCATCAAATAAGGAAGCTTGGCCGGAGCCTTCACAACCAGTTTCCGCCCACCCACTTGCGGCGCCTCCAACTGTGGCTTGACAGGCTTGATATCACTGGGTTGCAAACCAGCAAAATATTGCTCTGCCAGCTTTACAACCTGCTGACTATCGACATCGCCTACCACCACCAATGTCGCGTTATTAGGCGCATACCACTTTTGATACCAAGCCTGTAAATCTTCAACTTTATAGTTGGCAATATCATCAGGCCAGCCAATCACGGGATTTTTATACGGACTATTGGTAAAGGCCACGGCATTGAACTGTTCCTGAGTCTTGGCCCTGGGCTGATCTTCGGTCCGCATCCGCCGTTCTTCAGTAACCACTTGTAATTCTTTTTCCAATTCTTCGGCTTTCAAATCGAGATTACGCATCCGATCGGCTTCCAGTTTGAAGCTGATTTCCAGACGCGACTTCTCCAAAGTCTGAAAATAGGCCGTGTAATCACTACCGGTAAAGGCATTTTCCTGCCCACCGTTTTCGGCAATAATTCTCGAAAACTCTCCGGCCGGATATTGCTTGGTACCCTTAAACATCATATGTTCAAGCATGTGAGAAATCCCGGTTAAACCACCCGGCTCATAACTGGCTCCGACCTTGTACCAAACTTGCGATACAACCACCGGAGAACGATGATCTTCCTTCACCAACAGCTTCAGACCATTGGCAAACTTGTGTTCAAAAACCTTGCCCGCACCGGCATGCGCCGACAACACCGGGCAAAGCAGCATCATTAATGCTAGCTTGTGTTTCATATATCCCTCGCTACTTGAAAAACTGAACCGCGGTGACAATTTTAATAATCAAAGGTTCACTGTTATTCTATATGTTTAAAGAAGTCGAAACTATTCAGATCCGAATGACCGATAAAAGCCCGACACTTTCCTGGAAAAATTACCTGCAACTCTGTAAACCACGCGTGGTTGCACTGATTGTGTTTACCGCCGTAGTCGGCATGTTGCTGTCGGTACCCGGTATGCCGCCATTAGATAAGCTGCTGTTTGGCACTATTGGTATCGCCTTGGCTGCATCATCGGCTGCCGCAATCAATCATTTTATCGATCAGAAAGCCGATGCCGAAATGGCTCGCACCAAACATCGCCCCTTACCCAAAGGCGACTTAAGCTCACGCAGCGTGATTACCTTTGCAGCAGTCCTCGGCGCCATCGCCATGACTATGCTGACTTTAAAAGTCAATCTGCTCACCGCTTTTCTGACTTTTTTATCGTTAATCGGTTATGCGGTGATATACACCGTATACCTCAAAAAAATGACACCGCAAAATATCGTCATCGGTGGCGCAGCAGGCGCCGCCCCGCCTGTTCTGGGCTGGGCCGCAATAACCGGTGAAGCGCATCCGCATGCTTTACTGCTGTTTCTGATTATTTTCGTCTGGACACCACCGCATTTCTGGGCATTGGCGATTGCGCGGCGCGATGAATACGCCAAAGTGGCGATTCCCATGCTACCGGTCACGCACGGGGTCGAATTCACCCGTCTGCAAATTTTGCTGTACACCATTCTGCTGCTGATTTCGACCCTGCTGCCATACCTGACCGGCATGAGTGGATTGATTTATCTGCTGGCGGCGGTTTTACTGGGCCTGGGTTTTCTCTATTACGCCATCCAGATGATGCGTAAAAAAGATAACAAAACCGCCATGCATACCTTTGCTTATTCCATTATTTATCTGATGCTGATTTTTGCTGCATTACTGATCGATCATTACTTCACACTGACATTGCCATGAGCTTAACCACCGCAGAACATCCATTTGCCGAATTCATCAAAATCCTCGGCAAAGGAAAAAAAGGTGCCCGCGATCTAACTCAGGATGAAGCTTACCGGGCGATGAGCATGATTCTCGCCGGCCAGGTTCAGCCAATACAGCTGGGCGCTTTCTTGATGCTGGTACGCATTAAAGAAGAAACCCGCGAAGAACTGGCCGGCTTTGTCCAAGCCACCAGAGACAGCATAGACTGTTCGGCGCGCTTACCCGGCGCCGACCTCGACTGGTCTTCTTATGCGGGCAAACGCCGGCATTTACCCTGGTTTTTACTATCCACCTTATTACTGGCCGAAAATGGCATCCGGGTTTTCATGCACGGTGCCGGTGGCCATACCGAAGGACGCCTGTACACAGAAACAGCATTGCAAGCACTAGGGATTACGCCAGCCCAGTCGATTGCCGAAGCCGAACAACAACTGGCCAGCCAGCATTTCAGCTATCTCTCGCTGCAACACATCTGTCCGGCATTGTTCGACATGATCAATCTGCGTCCCGTGATGGGTCTACGCTCGCCGGTACACACCCTGGTCAGACTGTTAAATCCGTTCAATGCAACACACAGTATCCAAGGCATTTTTCATCCTAGTTATCGCCAAGTACATCAAAACGCTGCACTAATCCTCGGTCAACCTCATATGGCGGTATTAAAAGGCGAGGGGGGCGAAACCGAACGCAATCCCGATGTGGAATGCCTAGTACAAAGCGTTCACAACGGTGAACTGCAGGATGAAATCTGGCCGGCTTTATTCAGTCGCCGCCACATGAAAGCGGAGCAACTCGACCCGCAATTACTCCCGGCAATCTGGAAAGGAGAACAGGAAGATGAATTTGCAGAAGCAACCATTATTGCTACTGCGGCAATTGCCTTGCACTTGCTGGGTAAAGCCAGCAGCCAGACTGAAGCACATCAGTTAGCTGCAGCGTTTTGGCATAAGCGCAATCGCGCCCGGTTTAACTGACTGGAATAAACGCTGACCACTGACGGGAATGTCATGCTTCGTTGCGGCGTAATAATCAGTTGCTTGTTTTTGGTGGCCTGCACAACCACGCCACCCAGACAAACCGACAACGTTTGCCAGATCTTTGCAGAAAAAGATGACTGGTATGCGGCAAGCAAAACCGCCAGCCAGCGCTGGGGCCTACCGATCGAAACCCAGATGGCAATCATGAATCAGGAATCCAGCTTTGTTGCCGATGCCGAACCGCCAACCCCATTCATTCTGGGTTTCATCCCCTGGTTCCAGTCCAGCAGCGCTTATGGCTATGCCCAGGCCCAGGATGAAG
>CAIUWU010000108.1 GCA_903902945.1 uncultured Pseudomonadota bacterium | reverse complement strand
GCTGAGCCATTCGCTGAGGATCTGCTGCAAGTTCTTCACCTGCGGCTTGCCGTTAAGGCCAATCATGTTCAAATTGACCCGGTAGTTCTTTTCCAAATCGGTGGTAGCAAACAGATGCGACATCACCGCATCGACATCGATGCGCTTGGTTTTAGGAATAATCAGCAGACGGGTCGGATTTTGATGATCAGACTCATCGCGCAGATCTTCGATCATCGGCAGTTTCTTAGCCAGCATCTGCGCAGCAATCTGTTCCAGCAACTTGGCACCGGACACCTGATGTGGCAAGGCGGTAATAACGATATTGCCATCTTCCAACTCATACTTGGCGCGCATTTTTACCGAGCCGCTGCCGCTCTGATACAGCCGGCGAATATCGGCGGCAGCGGTAACGATTTCGGCACTGGTCGGATAATCCGGGCCTTTGATGTGGGTCAGCAGCGTATCCAGCGGCGTTTGAGGATCATCGAGCAATTGCAGGCAGGCGCTGGCTACTTCGCGCAGATTATGCGGCGGAATATCCGTGGCCATACCGACCGCAATCCCCATCGTGCCGTTCAGCAAGACGTTAGGCAGCCGTGCCGGTAACAGGCTGGGCTCCTGCAAGGTGCCGTCAAAGTTGTCAACCCAATCAACGGTGCCCTGCCCCAGCTCACTGAGCAGAGTTTGCGCGTAAGCCGTCAGTCGGGATTCGGTATAACGCATCGCGGCAAACGATTTGGGATCATCCGGCGACCCCCAGTTGCCCTGACCATCAATCAGCGGATAGCGGTAAGAAAAATCCTGCGCCATCAGCACCATCGCTTCATAACAAGCCGAGTCGCCATGCGGATGGTATTTACCCAGCACATCGCCAACGGTACGGGCAGATTTTTTATATTTGGCCAGCGCAGTCAGTCCCAGCTCTGACATAGCATAGACGATGCGGCGCTGGACCGGCTTCAAGCCATCACCGATATGCGGCAAAGCCCGATCCAGAATCACATACATTGAATAATCAAGGTAGGCCTTTTCGGTAAATTCCTTTAACGGCAATTGTTCAAAATTTTCCTGTGCACCCATTTTGCTCAGCATCCTGTTTGATAATTCACCGGTTAATGCCGGTTTTTAAGAGGCAGTAAAATACCACAATCCTGCTGATTACTTAGCGGATGACAGCGCAACCCCTCTAACGGCAGCGGCATCAGCCCGGTGATGCCAAACAGGATTCACAGTCGTCAAGCCCTGAAAACGGTTCAAATAAACCCCGAAAAAGGTTGATATAAACCGCCTAATTATCAGTTTGGCCGCTGATTCAAGCATAACTCACTGACCCGTCAGTATTAAAATAGACCGGCACAGATTTTGCTTTCGAGTCTAAGTCAAGAAATACGCTATGCCCTAAATCGAGTATTCCAGCGCTTGAGCGGATTAAGGCTTAATTATGATAGGCTAGCCCGCCGTTGATGACCGCATGATGATCAACGGCGCAGCGACAAACCAGGCTGTTGTAAAAAATCTGCTAAGCGCTGCTCGATTAAATCTGACATTAACCCTGAATCCTGATTCTGAACTCGGACTGACCATCCTGTGCTTACAAAATTTATCTTTTTTGCTTTTATCGGCACGATTGGAACACTGGTTCAGTATTCGATTTTGCTGGCTTTAGTCGAACTGTATCAGTTCGATCCGGTAATAGGCTCCTGCTGGGGCGCGCTGGCCGGCATGCTGGTGAATTACAGCCTCAACTTTAAATTCAACTTCAAATCCAGCCAGCCACACCAAGAAACCGCCCCCAAGTTTTTGTTAATCGCCGTCACCGGCATGGGCTGGAATTTTCTGTTAATGCAATCGCTGACGGTTCATTTCTATTATTTGCTGGCTCAGATCATTGTCACCGTACTTGTTTTAGGCTGGAATTTTTCACTGAATTACTGCTGGACTTTTAATACCAACCGGTTGCCAGCTTCCCAAAGCGTATGGTTGCAGAAACTCGGTTATCTGGATCGCAGTCTGTGGCTGCTGATCGTGATTCTGCTGATACGTTTGTCAGTCTCGGCCTTTTATCCGCTTTACGACCCTTCGGAATCCCGCTACGCCGAAATGGCCCGGAAAATGGTCGAGAGTTCGCAATGGATTATGCCGATGATCGATTACGGCGTGCCCTTCTGGGGTAAACCGCCGCTGACCATCTGGTTAAGCGCCCTAAGCCTGCAAATCGGCGGTGTTGATGAATTTGCGGTGCGCCTGCCTTCGACACTGCTGGGGCTGGGTATCGTCTGGATTATCTACCGTATGGCTAAATTGCAACGCGATCAGGCCACAGCCGGCTATGCGGCAGTGGCACTTGCCAGCATGGTGCTGTTTTTTGTGATCTCCGGCACCGTGGCGATGGATCAGTGCATGACTTTTGGCATCACGCTGGCAATGGCGGCTTTCTGGCGGGCTTTAAAGCAAGATCAGCGCTTCTGGGGCTATTGTTTTTTTGCGGGTTTGAGTATCGGGCTGATGGCCAAAGGTCCGATTACCCTGGTTCTCACGGGGCTGGCATTGGGATTATGGACGGCATTGTCAGGAAACTGGCGTCCGGTCTGGCAACGAATTCCCTGGATTAGCGGTACCCTGCTGATGTTAATGGTCTGTGTCCCCTGGTATCTGATCGCAGAACAACACAGCCCAGGCTTTTTGGAATACTTTTTTATTGGCGAACATTGGAAACGCTTCACCGAACCGGGCTGGACCGGCGATTTGTATGGCGTTGGCCGCGAGCATCATAAAGGCATCATCTGGCTTTACTGGCTGGTCGGCGCCTTTCCGTGGAGTCTGGCTTTGATTTACAAACTGATCTCCGCCAGCTATCGCCAACAAATCCGCGCATTATTCAACAGCCCGGATCACTGGCAGCTCTACTGCCTGCTCTGGATGCTGGCACCCGTCTTATTTTTTTCCTTGTCGGCCAATCTAATCTGGACTTATGTCTTACCCGGTCTGCCCGGGCTAGCTTTATTGATAGGCGAATGGTTTAAACCCTCGCACCGCAGGCTCAGCCTGACTGCGCTGCTGGTTCCGGCCGGGTTTACGGCTATGGTGATCGTTTATCAATCGCCGCAATCCGATTTTTACAAATCACAGCAACGGCTGGTCGAGGCCTATCGCCAACACGCCCTGCCGGGTGAACAATTAATCTATCTGAAAGGTCGTCCCGATTCGGCACAGTTTTATTTGCGGGGGCAGTCGATCCAGCTGAAAACCCTGGAAGCCTTGCAAGACCATCTCGAAACCACTACCCATCATTTTTATGTCTTAAAACGGGCAGACCTTAACCTGTTGCCGGATCCGGTCCGATCCCGTCTGGAACCGCTTAAAGAATATGGCAAATTCATCCTCTATCAGGCACGGTCTGGAGAGTAAGCAATGAAACAAGCGCAACCGATCCGTCTGATCGTCAATGCCGATGATTACGCTTACTTCGCTTGCACCAGCCGTGGCATTCTCGACGGTGTCCGCGCCGGAAGCATCACCGCCACCGGCATTCTGGCCAACGCCGAAAACTTGTCGGAACAGCTTGACTGGCTGGCAGCAATTGACGGTATCGATGTCGGCATTCATCTGAATCTGACCCACGGTTCACCATTGACAACTACCATGCGCCACAAATTAAGCGCTTATCAAGGCCGGTTTCCCGGCTTGTATCGGATGAGTTACTTAGTGCTGAGCGGCAAAATCCGCCGTGAAGATGTGGCTGATGAATGGCGCGCACAAATCGAACGTTGCCGGCAATTCAAGCTGAAGTTTCTCAACTCGCATCAGCATATTCATATGCTGCCTGATTTACTGCCCATCGCTATGGCACTGGCCGGAGATTATCAGATTGCTTATGTGCGGCAGACGCTGCCCGACTGGCATCTCAGCCACCATTGCCAGCCCGGCGTAGTGTTGCGCAATCTATTGCTGCAAACGGTAAATATTATTAACCGCTCTGCCACCCAAACCGCGTCTCCAAGGCTGATTGGTCTCAATGGTAGTGGCCAGCTGAATCTGCCCTATCTGGAAAAGCTGTTTGCCCGGCTCAGCGGCGGGCAATGCTACGAACTGATGTGCCATCCCGGCTATTTTGATAACACGGAAATCAGCGACCAATCCCTGCTTGCCTACCATCACTGGGAAGCTGAACTGGCTTTGTTAAACAGCGCTGAACTACAGTCGCTATACCAAAAATACAATATTCGTCTGTCTGGTTATGCTTAAGGAACAATTAACGATGGAATCAAGCCCGCTAATCAGCATTATTATTCCCGCTTACAACGAAGCCTCCGGCATTGAGCGAACGGTAAACGCGGTGATCTCGGTCATCTCCGCTTGTCAGATAAACTGGGAAATCCTAGTGGTGGATGATGGTAGTCAGGATGATACCAATCAGACAATGATGCGCTTAAACAGTCTCGACCAGCGCATCAAATCATTACGGTTAAGCCGAAATTTTGGTAAAGAAAACGCACTGCTGGCCGGTCTTGAATACGCCTCCGGTGCTGCGATGATTACCATCGATGCCGATTTGCAGCATCCTCCGGAGTTGATTCCGGCCATGATTGCCGAATGGCAGGCAGGCGCTCAGATAGTTCACGCCGTCAAACGCACCCGTCAGCAAGAAACCCGGCTTAAAAAAACCGCCACTCACCTGATCAACCAGCTGATCTCCAGCTTGGGCGGCATCGACACCACCAACTCGTCTGACTTTAAATTATTGGATCGCGAAATCGCTGCTATCATTGTCAACCAGTTACCGGAAAAACAGCGCTTTTTCAGAGGTCTGACCAGCTGGATAGGCTTTACAGAAGCCTATCTGTATTTCGATGTCGAACAACGCAGCGACGGTGTCAGCAAATGGTCATTTGGCTCTTTGTTCGAACTGTCGGTGACAGCCCTGACTTCATTTACCTCTTTACCGCTGAGAATCGTCAGCTTGCTGGGCATCGTCACCCTGATATTAGGTTTTTTAATTGCCAGCGATGCCATCTGGTCTTTGATCCAGGGCCGAGCGGTTTCCGGTTTTGCCACCATTATCATCAGCATTCTGATGATAGGCAGCTTTATCATGATCAGCTTGGGCATTATTGGCGAATATATCGCCAAAATATATGAAGAAGTCAAAGCCAGACCGCACTATCTGATTAGCAATACCATAGGAATCAAAAAATAATACTGCTTAAAAATTATTATTTGATTGGTTGTTTTCATTGATTTAAAAAATAATAATTCAAAACAAGAATAAATCCGATATGCCTGTATTATCTCGCTACATCATCACTGAGATATTAAAAAGCTCGATTCTTACCATGTTCTTTTTAGTATCGCTGTTCAATATCTTTACCTTCAATGATGAACTACAAAAAGTAGGTGAAGGCAGTTATACCATCGGCAAGATATTTGAATATCTGGCATTGATTACCCCCCGACTATTTTACGAATTAATGCCTTCAGCGGCATTATTGGGCAGCCTGTTTGCGGTAGGTGCGATGGCCAATAACCGCGAGATCGTGGCCATCAAAGCCATCGGCCTGTCGCCGTACTGGGTTATCAAAAACATTATGGAGGCCGGTCTAATACTAATTGCCATCGCCACGCTGGTCGGCGAATTCATAGCTCCCGACACCGAACGCGATGCCCAATTATTACGCAGCACTTCGCTGAATAATGAAGTCGTGTTACGCAGCCAGTACGGCATGTGGCTCAGGGAAGGCAATCAATTCATTAATGTCCGTAAAGTCATCAATGATAATGCGCTGAGTGACATCAGAATTTATACCAATAATGACAACAACCATTTGGCATCGATTACCCATGCCGAAAATGCCGAATATATCGGCGATCAGAAATGGCGTCTTTCCAAAATTACAAAATCCATCCTCGGGGAAAATAAAGTTTCGGCGACAACTGAAGAGGAAGCCATCTGGGAATCGGCCATTAATTCAAAACTGCTGCAAGTAACCGTGGTTGACTCTGATAATCTGTCGATTATCGATTTATATAACTATATAAATTTCCTGAAAAACAATAATCAGAAATCGCAGAAATATGAACTGGCTTTATGGGGCCGGGTTATCAACCCGTTTGTTATTTTCGTGATGATTATGGTTTCCGCACCTTTCGTTATCGGCATAGGTCGCGGCACCAGCAGCGGCGCCCGGATCATGGCCGGAATCTTAATCGGCATCTGCTTTAATATATCCGACAAAATATTCAGCAATTATGGTTTGGTTTACGACATAAACCCTTTATTAATCGCGATACTACCTAGCACCATAGTCCTGTGCGGCGCCTTATATGCGCTTAAATTGAAAATATAAAAGCCTGTTCAAGAGCAATGCCAGCGCCAACAATTCAGCAAGCAAACACCCCTCAGCCTAGATTTGCGAACCTGGCATGACTGCTCTGGCAATCCCTGCCGGCGACCTTTATTAAAACGGCTATTGCATTCTAGGGTTGGAAATCAAAATGGCTGACGGTTCCGATTACTCCATCGAAGAATCATGAAATCGATACTCTCTGCCACGTTCGTTGATTGGGACTAAAAAGCCCAACGCTTCTCGGTCATTGAAACCATTTTCTCTTAGTACTGCATAGAGCTGATAAAACTCGCCGCGCAGATCTCCGGCAAAAATGCCTGGATCATCCGAGCCTAGCGTCACCATGATGGCCGGATCGCCCTCTTGTTTGAAGCCCGGCACCCCCATCCAGCGTAAAGAATGATGCTCACCAAAGTCCTGGTACTGGCTGATCCGCACATTGCTTGACGGCAAGGTTTCGATCAGTACGCGCCTTTTGGCTACCTCGCGCATCAGCTCCTGTTGCATCCGCAAGCAGGTTCGGTCGTCCAGGTAAGATGTGGAAACCTCGATAAGTTCCCAGCTACGCTTACGTACTTTTTCATCGCTCAGCCACTCCCACAGCAGTACCAGATCGGCTCCATGATTACGAACGGCTTCCGCCACCCGATTTGCTTCGGCACGCTGCAAATCGTTCAGGGGCGTTATTCCAGGGGACCAATCCAGCTTAGTCTCGTATTGTGCCTGTTGTAGATACGTAAGATTCAGGTCGCGAAAACGCATTGCCCTCTCCAGCGCGGGACAGGTGATGTCGCGACCAAACAGTTGGCTTGCCAGTTCAGCCAGATCGCGCTCCACGCGATAGGCTTCTGCTGTGGCACCCGCTCGTCTCAACAACCGCCAAGCGGCCAGCAAGTCGAGAAGCCAGTCTCCTTTTGGCAGTGTAATATTGCCCGGCATGCGGCGTATCCATAACGCAGGGTTGATGCCCATCGCCGTACCATGACCAATGCGGTCGCCTTCGCATAGATCCAGTAACTCCAGCACATCGAACATGGTTCGCATTCCACTCAAGAGATGCGGAAAATCCTCGCCAGCGTGAAAACTGCGCCGCGTCAGTCCCGCCTGTCGGCATAGACGGAAGCAGCTTGCAAAGACTTCCGGCGGCGCATGCAACTCATTGCCTGCGGCATCAATGCCGCGCATCCAGCGCCGTAAGCCTGGGTAATCATCCAAAGTGGTAATTAGTGCGTGGGCCTGTTTATCCAGGCTTTGGCGCAGGCTATAGAAGTGGTAGGGCGTATCGCCCTTCTTTTCCTGCTGCTTGATGAAATGCGCTACCAGCGTCAGGCGTATGCGTCGTCGGTTACTTAACGCTCCTTGACGCAGTTTTTTGTCCAGTTTATGAAGTAATTCGCTTAGCGATCCGGGTACGCGCACCGGCTCGTTTTTTTCCAACGCCGAACCATCAAGGTATTGCCAATAACCGCCAAGAATGCTGTGCAATAACGCTGCGTTTTTGTCTGGAAAATCTTTGGGCGCAAACCGCCCCTCCAAACAGTCGGTACGGCTGAGGCGCGCTTCGCCATGCATCAACCGAAACCGGTTCAGGTAATCCTGCTCCAACGGCCAACGTAGTACGGTCCAGGCGAATTTCTGAAACTGATCGAATCCGTATTGCTCCTCGCTCTGTACCAACAAACGGTAATACAGGTTTTGCAGCAACAGGTATAGGTGCAGCATGCGCTCCAATATCAGGCTAGGGTGCTTGTCGAAGCGTTGCAGTAATTGGTATAGCCAACGCCGCTCGCCTTCGATGGAGCATCCTTCGCCTAATGCCAAGTCCGGCTCCTCCGTGTCGGGAGCGGCGAGAGAACTATGTTCCAAGTCGGCAAAGTCGGCTGGTAATTCGGCATCATCCGCCAATACGCCCGTCGCCGCAGCGACCAGCCATGCGCGCAATGCTCGTGCAGCATATAACTGGCGGCGCAATTCGGCAGGCGAAAGCGCCGGATTAACCGAACGGCCCAGCTCGCGCATTTTGCTGCCGGGTTGAGAGTTTTCGTGCCACTTGACCTTAAAATCCTCGGTTTCCAGTTCCGGTTGGTGGAGTGCGTGTAACCAGCATTGCTCGGCAGGCGTGCTGCCGTTCAAGTGTAAGTGGGTTTCGTGGAGTCCCTCGCGTTCCAGGTAGTCCTCGACCACGGGATCATAGGGGTAGAGAATCGGCGAATGCTTCCGAGCCCAAACGTCAGCATTCGGCGCGCGCAGCCAGTCGAGTGGCGTCGGATTTGGCAAATACGAGCCAGTCTGCGGCCAAGCGTAGGCCGCAGACTGTATCGGCACGCCACTGAGGCGGCTTAACACGCTTTGCTGCCAAGCACCGAATTTTTCCAGCTTGACATGCAATTGGCCGTGGCGGGGCGCGAGAAACTCGTTGGCCAATGCCTGCAATGCACCCGGTGACCAGACATCCCGACCCTCGTTGGCCGGTTGCGCCGCCAACTGTTGCCAGGCGCGTTCGAATACATGGTCAGGGGTACGTGCTGCCCAGGGCTGATAGGCTAGATACACTGCTTCGCGCATTTCCTCGCTACGGATCGGTATATGGAACGGTTGTGCCTGTAACAGTGCCAATACCTTGTGACTGGAAAGTAGTGAAGTGCAAACTAACGCAAGGGGGGAAGAATGTTCAGGATGAGCCATTGTTACTTTGCGCTGCCTCAGCTTGTGCAGTCTCCTCAGTGCTATCATTTGAGTTATTGCTTGTAGATCTCTGTTCTTGCTTAGATTGTAAGCCATCACCTGACTTCTTGCTTGTACCTTTCTGGTTTTTACTAGTTTTTGCGTCAATATCTGGCTTCTTGCACCGACCAGCGATAAAGGAGTTATTGATTAATTCCCAATGTTCTTCAGAGCAAAGCAATTCTTTGACTTTAGTTTTGTTTTGCGAATGATTATCGCCAAATAATAATGTCGAGAAATTGTCAAGTGCATAGTTCTCCGGTTTAATCAACCCAACAATCAAAGGGCACGTCGCAATAGCATAACTAAAAGGAAGAGAATCTTTATTATTGAAAAGAAAAGTAATTTTGCTATTTATAAAGTTTTTCGCCGATGTCTGCGGATTGGTTCTATCGTTCGGCGAAGACGCATTAGTTCCATCTGTTGCCAGATGATGTTCAACCTCTTCCACAAGAAATGCGTTGATGACACATAACGCGAATATCTCCATGATGTTTGCGGCACCAATCCTTGTGCCATGAATCTCTTTGGCACCGGGTTTCGTTAATGGTCGCAAAGTATCAGATGCTTTTTCCAAACTGAAATAGAGGCGCGTCCAGATTTTTCCAAGCATTACAGCCGAAGGTGTCAGTTTGCCAACTTTTTGGTTGAAGTCATTTACCCAAGTTTCAATTGCAGAACTCACATTATTAGACAACATTGGCATTTTTTCTTTATCTTCGGATTCTGTGTGCCCGTCATCGTCATCGATAGAACTGCTCCCCCCAGAACCCCATTCCGGGCGAGAGATGCTGAGCGCTGGATAGGGCTTTTTCAAAACTTCCAAGACATGGTCAGAAACAAGCACGCGCTCAATCAAACCCAGGATATTGTAGATCGAAGCGTAAGTCATGCCGCTACTGGAGCCCGATAAATCCACCAAGCTCAAAGCAAAAACGGGCAACTCGGTTTTGTTCTTGAAAAAATTCGAGAATGAATCGAAATCCTGAAAGTTTTTTTTGTTTTCGCCTGTTGTTGAGTGCTCAGGCTTGGACTTATTCAAGCCAATGACTCCAAACTCAATCAGGGTTTCACTTTGCAGATGCGTTGCAGCAATAATTGCCGTCGCGTGCCGAGCCCAGTTGAGAGCGTCTTCCCTACGGCCAATTCCCATGTACTGCCGGAATTGCTGACACAGAATATCGCGATCAATTTTTTTCTCGTTGCGGCGCAACTCCTTGCCAAACAGAGAAACGCTACCCGGACCGCCCAACAGATAGAAAATAGCCGCAGAGGGATTGGCGGCGCACTGCCAGGCGACTTCGGCGGCTAAAGCTGTGAAACAACACTTCAAACCATCATCTTTTGTTTGCGGGCGCAGGTAGGCAGCGGTATCCGAATCCCCGTCCCGTAAGGCCAGATCAAAGACTGCGTCAATCAGTGCGGGCAAATCCTTATTCGCCAATGCATCTACATCCACGCCGAAGGTGTACAGACTGCCCAGCGCCATGCCTCGCAGACTTTCGCGCAACGCTTCCGAGAGCTTCTCGTTCCATTCATTCTCCTTATCTTTCTCGGCCTGCTTGCACAGATGCGGTGCACATCTCGACAACAACTGCAACACCGAGCGTAGCGGTTGCTGCAGCAGGAATTCGCGGTACAACTCTATGTCCGCATTGTTCTTGATCCGCAGCCCCCGGCGGATCAGTTCATTCAGAGCGTCCTGTGGTGTAGGTTTATCAAACCCATCGTCGTGTGCCAAGGTATAAAAGATAGTACGGTCTTTTAACAGACTTCCCAGTGGTCGCAATTGATAGCGGCGTTGAATAGGAAAAAGCTTGAATAGATACTGGTCTTCGAGGTGATCCACCATGCGCACACGTTGTTGGTGACGCTCGTCATCCTTGTCGTACCGACTATGACCCAGATTGTTGAAGAAGTGGTCACGTACCAGCAACGAGTAAAGCTCAAGATCACCAGTGACCAGCGTGACAATCCGCGGTGTATCAAGGTAGTTGCGGATGCATTCGAGTACTTTGAGAGCATGTGCTGAATTGGTATCGGCATCGTCGAAGGCGAGCAGTAAGGCTTTCGCACCCAATAAATTGCAGGCATAGTCAAACACTTCATGCAAGTGGCGGCGTAAGTCCTTGCTGTACCCGGCGCGGGTTAAGCCATGATCCAGGAATAATTCGGGATCGAGATGTTGTAGTGGGTGGTGATCCTTCGCGAATAAACTTAGTCCGCCGGCGAGTTTCTTGAAACTTTCGCGCAAATCTTTATAAGACTCTTCATTGCGTCGACAAGGCTTGTGTTTATCGACAGCCTCTTTTAGCGCTTTGAGTATGCTCAGTAGAATGATTTCGTTATTCTCCAGGCGGCTCGGGTCGATGTAGGCCAGAGGTGCGAGGGTTGGTCCACCCTTGTCTATGTCCGATAAACCCTTGAAAGCCGAACACAAAAAAGTGGACTTGCCCGCGCCGCGCGTGCCGTCAATGAAATAGACCAGTCCACTGCCTGATGGATATTTGTCAAAGAAGGCGGAGTCATCTTTACAGCCTTCATGGGAGTTATGAGCTTTTTGTAGATCGTTATCGATCTTTTTTTTCAAATCCTCGTAGCAGCTTCGATGCACAAGTTCGTCAACCGGAACGTTACTGTTGTAGCCGCTGGAGTTCAGGTTGATTGTGATAGTAGTAGGGGTGTTGGTCATTTTTTGCGTCAAAATTTGATTTGCGGAAGCGGTACTGGAAAAGTAGGGTTCATGGATGTTAAACCAATGCTTTTGTCTTCCACTAATACAAAGTGGATGAAGCTAAACAGCCAGTCTGAAACGTTCGGGTTTTGCATCAGAGATAATAGTCTTTTTTCCCATCAAAAGGCCTGGTCAATTTATGATTGGAATTAGTCACAGTTTTCATCCGGATACAAACGAAATGGCATGGCGGCGATTGGCGTCTTTAGGACCAACATTGACAAGGTAGGGCGCAGGGGAGATGGTGCTTCGTTTATCCACCTTACACTTTCGTAATCCACATATTCAATTTAAATTTGAAACCAGACATTCAAGATAAATACACGAACTTCCGCAACGGGTCGACAACTGCCATCCATTTAACCTTATTTCTATACCCAACCATCCCGCACAAATTTTTACTTTTCTTAAATGACTTACTGCCAATAAAAGTTAAATATTTGTCATTGGTCGAAATAGGCATTTATAAAAATCAATTGGTTATAGATTTATGCATAATCGGATTTAAAAATTAAATTCGAGTAAATCATATAGTTTTGCAAGGGGCAATTGTTTTTGAAAAAGTATCATCTGCAAAAATGGTAATAATTATTTACGACTTATCGTCTATTAAATTGCATCGAATGATAGCCTGCCCGAGTAGTTAACCAATCCTGCCAATAGCCACTGGATCAACCTTCAAGGTAGCGTGAATGCCGCGAATCATCGGAGTCAGATGCGGTACAAAAGTCAGACCGACCGGGTGGTCGGCAACCAAGCCCAGTCCCTGACGGATTTCGGAAAGCATCATCAACTTGCCCTTGACTCATTCAATCAATATGATCAATACGACTGCTATTTCAGATATAAAGGCTGCCTACTATGATTAACGAAGTAAATGCCGTCGCATTCAGACAAAATCTAGGAGAAATGCTAAATCAGGTTCAATACCGGCACGATTCGATTTTAATTAAAAAAGACGGCAAAACCGTTGCCGCCTTGGTCGATGCGCAGTTATTCGATCGGATCCGACGTTTTAAAGAGCGCTTCGATACACTGAGTCAACAAATTGCCGATGCTTACGTTGATGTCCCGGAACAAGAAGGACTAGACGAAATCGACGCGATTGTGTCCGACATTAGACATTCATGACGCTTGCTATGCCACAGCTTTGCATCGTTCTGGATACCAATTTTTTGTTGTCCGGAACCGCGCCTATCCCGGCTCGATACCCGGCAAAATCGTTTCGGCTTGGCGAGGTGGAAGTTTGGAAGTTGTACTCTCCCAATATATCTTGGATGAACTGCAACGGGTCTGCTCAAACTGAATCATCGCCTGGGTTGGTCTAGTGCAGAAATGCGTGATTTTGTCGATAGCTTAGCTTTCCTTGCAGACCTTATTGATCCCATCCACGTCTCCGAGCCGTTACTACGTGACAGAGCCGACCAACCTGTTCTCGGGACATTCTTGGCTACAAACGCCAATTACCTCGTCACGGGTGACAAGGATTTACTAATGTTATCCGCTTGCTACCCCATCGTTACACCGGCTGAGTTTTGGCGATTGCATGGCGGTTGAAAATCAAGCCACCAAGCATCCTGCACTCTGGATCCCGGCAATCCCTGCCGGGATGACGGCTTCGGTTCAGCTAATCCCTGTCG
>CAIUWU010000107.1 GCA_903902945.1 uncultured Pseudomonadota bacterium | reverse complement strand
GCATGAAGTCAGAAAGCATTCCGGAACTGACCAAACTCAACGGCACCTTGGAATTTACTGAGTCATCGGTTAGCGCCTCCAATGTCAACGCCATGTCTTATGGTGGACCAGCCCAGTTCAGCATGAATGCGGATAAAAACCATAGCATTTTCATCACAGCCAAGGGTAGAGTCAGCGACACCGGCCTCAGAAAAGCGTTTGGCTCACTGATCCCGAACAGCGTCACTGGCGGCGCCGACTGGTCAGCAAAAGCGCAGGTTGCAAATGGACAAACTGAAGCATCTATTCGATCCAATCTTATTGGCATTAACTCCAATCTCCCCTTTCCGCTTGGGAAAACCGCTGGTGAAGCAATGCCACTTGTCATTGAGAAAAAACAAATTAGTCCTACACAAGATTTAGTAACCATCAGCCTTGGTAATGCGATTAATGGCAAGATTGCGCGCATCTCGCAACATGGAATTACAAAAATCGATAAAGGTGATATTGCCATTAACACACCTGCAGAAATCGGCAATAACAAAGGCATCACACTTCATGGCAACCTAGATGCCATTGACGTGGATGAATGGATAGATCAGTTAGACAAAAACACATCTGCGACTGCACAAAGCGGCGTTTCTATTAATCGCATTGACTTAACGGCAAACCATCTCGATATGTTTGATCGACGCATCAATTCCGCCAAAATTATTGCCAGACCAGCTGAGCGAGCTTGGCTAATTAATTTAAGAAGCGATGAAATTTCTGGCGACATCAAGTGGAACCCTCAAGGAAACGGCAAAGTAACAGCCAATTTGAGCTCTTTAATTTTCCCTGAAGCTACGCCAGATGCTGTGAAAAAAGATAGCAATAACTCTCCCATACAATTAAAAGTGAAGTATCCAGCGCTAGATATCGTTGCAGACAATTTTGAAATCAATAAGAAGAAGATGGGAAGATTAGAGTTACAAGCAAAAGAACAACTCGGCAACTGGGGTATAGATAAGTTGCGATTAATTAATCCTGACGGCGTCTTGTCGGCCAACGGCGAATGGAATAACTGGAAACGCAAACCCAACACTTTGGTTCGCTTCAATTGGGAGATTAGCGACATGGGTAAGGCGCTCAAACGTTTCAATTATGGCGAGCTAGCAAAAGGCGGTACGGCAGAAATTTCAGGTCAACTGAGATGGGCTGGTAGCCCTCATGAATTCGACATCCCCAACCTTGCGGGCAACATCCATCTTGACGCGAAGAAGGGCCAAATTCTTAAAGCCGAGCCGGGCGTTGCGCGTTTATTTGGTGTACTCAGCCTACAAAATTTACCACGGCGACTCACTTTGGATTTCAAAGATTTATTCAGTAGCGGTTTTACATTCGACAAAATTAGTGCCGACGTGAATATCAACAAAGGCATTATGTATAGCGACAACTTCAAAATGGAAGGCCCAGCAGCAAAAGTCGAAATCAAAGGAGATACCGACCTAGACAAAGAGACCTTGCATCTTCATGTTCGAGCCACCCCGTTCATCAGCGACACGGTCTCTCTTGCAGCTTTTGCCGGCGGCCCTGCCGTAGGCGCTGCCGCTTATGTTGCACAAAAGATTTTAAAGGACCCGCTTAATAAAATTGCAGAAACAGAATACGAAATTGTCGGCACTTGGACAGATCCTCAAGAGCGCGATACCAAGCCAAGCATTTTAAATAAGCCAAGTAGCCTCTTACAATTTAACAAATAAAGCATATTCAGCATGGCCATTAAATTAGGTGCAAAAACTGCAAATTCAAATCCGCCTATAGCCAATTCTTCTGGACCTGTAAAAATCGCGGGCATCCAAATGGCCTCTGGCCCTAACGTTACCGCCAACTTAAGTGAGGCTGAAAAGTTAATCGAAATTGCGGTACAACAAGGCGCAAAGTTGATTGCGCTGCCCGAATATTTTGCCATTATGGGCATGAAAGACACTGATAAAGTAAAAGCCGCTGAGAAAGAAGGTCTAGGTACTATTCAGCAGTTTCTATCTGGAATGGCAAAAAAACACGAAGTCTGGATAGTGGGCGGTTCAGTACCGCTACAATCAGATCACCCCGAAAAAATTTACAACGCTTGCTTGGTGTATAGCGACCAAGGAAAACAAGTGGCGCGATACGATAAAATTCACTTGTTTGGACTGAATTTAGGTAACGAAACTTACCACGAAGAAAAAACCATCGTCCCCGGCAAACAAGTCGTTACCGTAGAAACCCCCTTCGGGAAAATTGGCTTATCTATTTGCTACGACTTGCGCTTTCCCGAGCTTTATCGCGCGATGGGTGAAGTCGACTTGATTTTAATTCCTGCCGCCTTCACTGAAACCACTGGCAAAGCCCATTGGGAGAGCCTGATTCGCGCACGCGCCATTGAGAACCTTTGTTATGT
>CAIUWU010000106.1 GCA_903902945.1 uncultured Pseudomonadota bacterium | reverse complement strand
GCCTGCGCCGGCAATTGCTGTTGCCAGTTACTGATCAAATCATTGCGGATGCTGAAACTCAACAGCATTACCGACAGCGTCATACTAAACGCGACAATCTGCACGCTGCTGGTCCGGCCATGCTGTAACAGCGACTGAATGGCCAACCGACCGCTCAGACCCAGTAGCGCTTTAAGCGATTGCAGCATCCGCAGCAATCCGCTGACTATTGCCGCCAGCACAGCCAATACCACCACACTGCCAGCCATCACTTTGGCGACCATTTGCCAGTCATTGCTGTAACGGCTGACAAATCCGGTCAGCAGCAATAATGCCAGACCGTATACCAGCCAGCCGGCAGTCGGCAGCGGCAATAGATCGCGTCTGAGCACTCGCAGCGGCGAAACCCGGCGCAAACGTAACAGTGGCGGCAAAGCAAAACCCAGTAGCATCAGCATGCCGGCAATAAAACCCAGCAGTATCGCCCACACACTGGGCGCCGCCAGTTGCGCCGGCAATAAATCGGCCAGTAAAGCCAGCAGTCCATATTGCGCTATCCAGCCCAAGCCGCAGCCGGTGGCACTCAAAGACAGGCCCAGCAGCAAAAACTGCCAGCTGAATAAGCGCACGATGTCGTTTTGCCGGCAGCCCAGACAGCGCAGCACCGCCACACTGTCAAAATGCCGTTCACTGTAACGTCCGGCGGCCATAGCAATCGCGACACCAGCGATCAGAATCACCAGCACACTCGACAGTCCCAGATAGCGTTCGGCACGCTGGAATGCCGAACCCAGCTCAGGCCGGTCCTGATAAATATCGCGTATCTTTTGCCCGGGTAACAACCGCTGTTGCAGGCCGGCTTTAAACGCCAGCACCTCCGCCTGATCGCCGCTGAACTGATAGCCATAACTGACCCGGCTGCCAGGCTGAATCACTGCGGTTGCCGCCAGATCCGACTGATTAAAGATTACCCTGGGCAGAAAGCTGTAGAAATCACCGCTTTTGTCCGGCTCATAGAGCAACAGCGCCGACACCACTAAGCTTTGTTCGCCCAGCGTAAAACGCTGACCCAGTTGCAATTGCAGCGTGGTCAGCACTTTCTGCTCGACCCAGGCCTCACCGGCTGGCGGCCCCTGCTCTGCTAGCCGTTCCTGACCTTGTTGATCACGAATTTTTAGATGACCGCGCAAGGGATAAGCCGCACTGACGGCTTTGGCGGCTACCAGCAGGGTTTGCTGATTTTCCAGCAGCATGCTGGTAAATTCGGCGGTCTCAGACTGACGGATACCGACAGCGGTCTGCAACAGCGAGGGGTCAATCGGTTGGCTGCTACTGATCACCAGATCGCCGGCCATGAACTGACTGGCTTGCAGTTGCAGGGTACGCTGCAGACGGTCGCTGAACAGACTGATGGTGGCCGAGGTAGTCACCGCTATCAGCAAAGCCAGCATCAGTAATGTCAGCTCGCCGTTACGGATATCGCGGCGCAGTAAGGTTAAGGCCAGCTGCAAATGTTTCATACCAGCCTGCCTGCCGACAGCTTCAGCTGACGCTGACAACGCGCCGCCAGCTGCAAGTCATGCGTCACCAGAATCAGCGTGGTGCCCAGCTCCTGATTCAAGGCAAATAACAAATCACTGATTTTCTCGCCGGTGTGGCTGTCGAGATTACCGGTCGGTTCATCGGCAAACAGAATTGCCGGCTCGGTGACAAAAGCCCGTGCCAGCGCAACCCGTTGCTGTTCGCCACCGGACAGCTGTTTGGCCTGATGCTGCACACGATGACCCAGACCAACCCGGCTCAATAACTGGCCTGCCTTATCGCTAGCAGCCGGATCGGCCCGCAGTTCGAGAGGCAACATGACATTTTCCAGAGCGGTCAGTCCCGGCAATAACTGGAACGACTGAAACACAAACCCCACCCACTGATTACGAATCTGGGCACGACCGTCTTCATTCATTTGGGTGAGATCATGACCGGCAATTTTCACCCGCCCTTCGGTGGGCAGATCCAGACCAGCCAGCAGACTGAGCAAAGTGGATTTGCCGGAACCGGATTCACCAATAATCGCCACACTGTCGCCAGACTGTATGCTGAGATCGACATCAGCCAGAATTTGCAACGGCCCTTCACTACTGATGACACTTTTACCCAGATTTTCGGTGATAATCAGCGCCTGTTGCCTGTCATGCGAACTTAATGAGCTCATGTTAAAAATTTTCCTTGGTTTGATATTAATCAGTCTGACTCCTGGTGCCGACGCCGCGCAGTCTATTGTGGTACTGGGCGATAGCATCAGCGCCGGCTATGGTATCGAAATCCAGCAGGGCTGGGTTAGCCTGCTGGCAAAAAAACTCCAGGCCGAATGGCCGGCTTATCAGATTTATAATGAAAGCATCAGCGGTGACACCAGCGCCGGCGGACTGGCGCGACTGGATCAGGCGCTGAAGCGTCATAAACCCAAGCTACTATTGCTGGAACTCGGTGCTAATGACGGTTTGCGCGGCCTGTCAGCTCAGGGTATGCAGGATAATCTGCGTGAAATCATTGTTCGCAGCCGTAAGGCCGGTGCCGATGTCATATTACTGGGCATGAAAATTCCGCCCAACTATGGCAAGCGTTATATCGATTTGTTTTACAACATTTATCCGGCACTGGCGGAACAGCTGAAAGTGCCTTTGGTGCCATTCATTTTGGAAAACGTGGCGCTGAATCCCAAGCTGATGCAGGCCGATGGCCTGCATCCTAACGCCCAGGGGCAACCGCTGATTGCCGAAACCGTCTGGCAAACCTTGCAACCATTATTGATCAAAGGCAAATGAGCGTTGCCGGAATCACAGCAAAGACCATGATTATTCTGATCACCTTGCCGCTGCGCCACCCGCCAATCTGCGCCACCGCGCAGTGCACAACTTTTGCGCATTATCAGCGCTCTAAGTTACTATCAGCCGCTGTTTCATGACACAAGACTTCCAATACTCCAAACCATGCTGCTACCGAGTGAATTTGTTAACTGGTTCCGGGCCTCATCGCCGTATATCCATGCCCACCGCAACCGCACCTTCGTAATTTTTTTCAGTGGCGCTGCGGTTTACGATCCTGATTTTGACAATCTGATTCATGACTTTGCCCTGCTGAAAAAGCCTGGGAGTCCGACTGGTGCTGGTGCATGGGATTCGTAATCAGATCGATGAGCGGCTTCGGGAACAAGGCCATCAGGGCCATTTTCATCAGCATTTACGAATTACCGACGCAGAAACCCTGCAATATGTAAAGCAGGCTGCCGGACTGGTGCGGATAGAAATCGAAGCTTTATTATCGATGGGCGTTTCCGGTTCTCCGATGGCAG
>CAIUWU010000105.1 GCA_903902945.1 uncultured Pseudomonadota bacterium | reverse complement strand
TTTTTACTCACTGCCCAGCAAGTCAGTCTTTACCATTCACTTTTTGCAAGCGCCTTATAGCCATGTCTGGAAATACCATTGGAAAATCATTTACCGTCACCACCTTCGGCGAAAGCCACGGTTTAGCGCTGGGCGCCATCATCGACGGTTGTCCTCCCGGCCTGGAGATAAGCGAAGCCGATTTGCAGATCGACCTGGATCGCCGTAAACCGGGAACCTCGCGCCACACCACCCAGCGCCGCGAAGCCGATGAAGTCAAAATTTTGTCCGGTATTTTCGAAGGCAAAACCACCGGCACCCCGATTGGTTTACTGATTGAAAACACCGATCAGCGCTCCAAAGATTATTCGAAAATTGCCGAAAGCTTCCGCCCTGGTCATGCTGATTACAGCTATCAGCATAAATACGGTTTCCGTGATTATCGGGGCGGTGGCCGTTCATCGGCCCGCGAAACCGCGATGCGGGTTGCAGCCGGAGCAATTGCCAAAAAATATTTGCGGGAGAAATTTGCTATTGAAGTGCGTGGCTATCTATCTCAGCTTGGCCCGATCAAGATTGCGCAGTTCGACTGGCATGAAATCAACAACAATCCGTTCTTCAGTCCCGATGCCAGTCAGGTGGAAGCGATGGAAAAATATATGGATGCCTTGCGTAAAGAAGGCGAATCGATCGGCGCCAAAATCGAAGTGATCGCCTCCAATGTCCCCCCCGGACTGGGCGAGCCGATTTTTGACCGTCTCGATGCCGAACTGGCTTATGCACTGATGAGTATCAATGCGGTCAAAGGCGTGGAAATCGGTGACGGTTTCGAATGTATTGCCGCCAAAGGCACCCAGTTCCGCGATGAAATTACCCCGGAGGGTTTTTTAAGCAATCATGCCGGCGGCATTCTGGGCGGTATTTCTACCGGTCAGGACATTGTGGCCCGTATCGCGCTGAAACCGACTTCCAGTCTGCGTTTACCGGGCAGAAGCATTAACAGCCGTGGTGAAGCAATCGAAGTGGTTACCGAAGGCCGTCACGACCCTTGTGTCGGCATCCGCGCCACACCGATTGCCGAAGCGATGGTGGCCATTGTGCTGATGGATCATGTACTGCGTCACCGGGCTCAGAATGCCGATGTCAACAGCGGACTGGCAGTCTTGCGTTAGTGCATGACCTTGCCTTACTGGCGCTTGTCGGCGTTTTATTTTTTTTATTTCGCAACGTTAGGCGCCTTTTTACCGTTCTGGAGTCTGTACCTAAAACACCAGGCTTTTACTGCCAACCAAATCGGTGAATTAACCGCATGTCTGATTGTCACCAAAATCGTTACGCCGCATGTCTTCGGCTGGCTGGCCGATAAAAGCGGTCGGCGTCTGGCGCTGATTCGTTTATCGACACTCTTGTCGGCGCTGTTATTCGCCGGTTTTCTCACAGAAGCCAGCTATCTCTGGTTTGCTCTGATCAGCCTCAGTTTCAGTGTGTTCTGGAATGCAACCCTGCCGCAGTTTGAAGCCGCCACCTTATTCCATTTAAAGAATCGTCTCTCCCATCATTACAGTCGCATCAGGTTATGGGGCTCGATTGGTTTCATTCTTGCGGTACTGGGTATCGGACAGTTGCTCGATTATTGCAGTATCGATTATTTACCACACATCATCACCACGCTGCTCGGCCTTAATGCACTGGTGGCAATGATCACACCGGATGTCAAAGAACATCCGCTGATCGAAAGCCCGCAGGGGCTTAGACAAATTCTAT
>CAIUWU010000104.1 GCA_903902945.1 uncultured Pseudomonadota bacterium | reverse complement strand
GTATTTTTTCAGCTGCCTTGGTGATTTCATCGGTTTGCATGACATTCTATGCCTCACTCGTCATGTTTTATGAGCGTGTAAGTATAATTGAACTTATATTGCCTGGCTAGATTATTCATTTATCGATAATCACCTGAATTTAAGTGCTATTTGCTACAATATCACTCAAAATTGAGGAGATTGTGCATGAAAGTATGTTGCCCCAACTGCCATAGTAAAGCACGTATCACATCACGGCATGAAATAACACTGACTATCGCCGATCTGTATTGCCAATGTATGAATACCAAAGAATGCGGTGCTTCTTTTGTGACGACATTGGCCTTTAAAAATTATCTCAATCCACCGTTAACCAATACCCAGCAACTGGCGGCGCATTTGTTGGGCAGTTTGTCTAAAGACCAGCGTCAGGCGTTGTTACAGGGGGATTTGTTCAGGATCAATTCTTAAACCGCCAAACCCTTACCGTCCGTCCCTCAAGACGCGAGCGAATCACGTCATTGCCCAAATACTCCCGCTTGCGACTGGTTACTAACCAGCGACGCAGGTCTTTACTATCAATTGTTTCCAGTTTCATCTCGGCACAGCGGGCACGAAAATGTTCCAGGTTGACGCAGATTTCCTGTTCTGGATGATTGCTATGATTGAGCAGGTTCTGTTGGGTGATAACAGGCGGTATATCGTCATCTGCGGCACTGGGTATCGGGCGACTGTTCAGGTAGTCGAACATGGCCCAGAACTGCTGCACAATCGCATGGTCTTCATTGAGTGAGGCTTGACGCTCAATAGCCATGTCTTTAAGCGTGGTATGGATCATGTTAATGGCGCTCTCGCTAATCGGGACAACCCATTTTAGGCAATCGGCAAAAGCCATAATTTTGGCGTGGTTCTCGACGATACGTTGCAGTTTGATGCCATTGGTTTGTTGCAGATTGATGCGGTGGTGTTTAAAGGATTGACTAAACTGATTCATCACCACTTCAGCTTTGCTGATGCTGTGCAATAAAAAGCCACTGACATCGTCAACGGCGAGCAGATTGAGTCGGTCTGAACTGTATTTGCCTTCGAGCGAGTGGTGTGAGCGGTCGAAGGTCAGGTGCATGATGCGGGTCATAATTGCTTCTGAGGCGACAACAGGCACGTTTTGCACAATCATCAGACCGCTTTTGAAGGTTGGTTTACGGGTGCTGTTGTCTTGGGTTTTCTGCCCGGTGACACGCCCGAATTCACCATCGAACAGGTCTTTTTGTTCATCCCAGTTAAAGCGACGTTGATGTCTGTCATCGGCCAGCTGTTCATTGTCAGTTTCGTTGAATACCACCGGCAAATTGGACACTTCGGCCATTTTGCGGGTCCGTCCTGCCAGTGTTGAGCTGTTGGGGTTGAAGCTCTCCCCTTCTCTGCCTAAGAGCTTCCACAAAAAATCCACCATGTCGGATTTACCGGAACCGGCTTCACCCACTACTTCTAAAAACGGATAGCTGCGGTGCTGTTCTCGCACTTGCTCGACAAACAAGCAGCCAAACCACCAGGCCAGCGCGACTAAGCCACGCTGACCAAAGGCGGTTTGATAATCTTTTAACCAGTCGACGGGCTGTTTGATGGTGAGCTTTTGCTTGATATCGACGGTGGTTTTAATGCCACCTTGTTTGAGTTGGAAAAACGATTCTTTGTTAACCTGCAGAATCTTGCCACCTTGAACGGCGTAATCGGGGAACACATAGGCCCCAGTAGCGCGATCATAGCCGACATAATCGAGTGTGGTGACAATTTTGGGAATTTTGCCCATCCAGTGTTTATACAGATAGTCCAGGTCGGCATTGCTGCCGGTGAATTGGGCGCCGGGGGCTTTTTGCATAGCACTTTTTTTAAAGTCGCCGGCGGCACCAAAGGTTTTACCGTGAAACGGCAGCTGTACTTCAGGCGCTTGGTTTTGGAAGTTAAAGCGGAAAAAATATTGCCCATCTTCGCCATTTTCCGGCTGCTGAAAATACAAAAAATCCATGCGAAAGGTCGCAATCGGTTTGATCACTGCGGCATGGGTAAATGCACGATCTTCGGCTTTTAACGGATCATGTTCGTGCTCTTTGGATACGGCTTTTTCGTATTCATTGGGGTCAATCTTGAATGAATACGTGCTATTACCGAAGGTAAACACAGCATAGGTTTTACGCGGATCGTGCTCCCACATCACCTGGGCGCGTTTAATGTAGTTGGGTGCCAGCTCGATTTTGCCTAAATAGCCGTAGTGGGCAATATCGTCATCACTCAACTTTTTCAGGCGATGCAGATCGTTCCAGTCGGCTTTTTCATCGGTTTCGCTGCTGATCAGCGCACCCACGGTTTCTTTCATCTCGCGCAGGCGGGCGGCATGTTTGTGTAGGGCTTTACGACCGGCTTTGTCATTGTCCAGGGCAAATATCCACTTCACAGCCTTGCCCAAATGCGGTTTGATCGATTCGCTGGGAAACGTACCGCTGGACATAATGGCCACGGCTTTGAGCCCATTCAACGTCAGGGCAATGGCATCCAGGATACCTTCACAGAGGTAGATACGGTCCTGCTGATCTATACTGAAACCGGGTGGTTGCCACCACAGTCCTTTAAACTGGCCTTTAAAGTGTTTGTTGCGGGTTTCCTTATCGCCATTCTCATGACTGATGGTGACATCGTCTATCAGTCGTTCCCACATGATAGTTTTAGCCTGGTCCAACCAGAAGCGCACGGTGGCCGTGCCTTTATTACCATGGGGATGCCAAAATTTTCCCTGCTCGTACCAGCCGTTTATACGCTTCACATCAAAACCGCGTATCAGCCCTAAATAGGCATCGGCGGTGGCATGGGGGGTGTCTGTGGTGGGTTGATATTGCTGATTGAGATTGGCGAACAAATCGGGAAACAGGTCTTTGCTGCCTGCACTGTAGCCGCAGTTGTTGACGCGATCACATTGCACAACGCCAGGCGAATTAACCCATGTCCACAGGCTTTTTTTGCCGCAGCTGGGACAGACACCTTCCCGCAGGTGTTCGCCACGCTGTTTGGCGTTAAAGGGTGGAGTTTGCAGGCGCTCGATAATACGGCTGTTGATTTCAGTCCACATCACAGTACCCCATGGCGCGGAACGCAGACAACCTGGCAGCTATTAGGCATTCTGATCGATCTGATTGCTGGCGATGCACCAGATTTTCAAAGCGTTTAATAGCTTTATGGCTGACATTGGGGCGCAGTTGCCGAAGCCAGCCTTTATTGCTGAGCGGAAAATGGCACATGGTAATTACTCCTCAATTTGTTTTTGCCCTGCCCTGACATAGCGCTCTGCTTGGTCTCGGGTAAAGCGGATCGTTGCGCTTAAGGCGCGTTTTAATTGTGAAAGGTTAGGGTCTGTGGTCAGTAATGCGGCCAATGCCGGGTCTAACACTTTGAGTCCTTCCCATAACTGGCGACGTGTGACGCTGTCCAGTGTGGATGGATTAATCCAGTCGTTATTACAACGGCGCTTAGACCTCATTAATTCACGCTGATCAGCGCACTTAGTAAAATCTGTGAGACACCCAGTTTAATTTTCTGCCCCTGTTCATGTGCCAATGTGATGACTTGATCAGTACTACGATCAATATCGAGATACCACGGTAATTTTCCATGCTCGAATAATGCAATGCGTTCAATCGCAATGTTGCGTAGCTGGTCCCAGTGAAAAACGTGGTCTTCAAACCCCATCAGAGCAATAGTGGTCAGATCGACTAACTTGCTATGTTGCTGATTGGATAACAATCTAGGCGCATTGGCTTGGATAAATTCGTCTGCGCGTTGAATGACGGTGTCGAGTTTGTTGAGCGCGGTTACGATGCACATGGTGCTCTCCTATATTTCACGCTGAAAGCGTGGTGTTTGTTGTTTACTGTAGTGACGCGTCATTGGCGTTCTCGGGGATTTCGGTGTTCGACGGTTAATTTCATAGTCGATGTCGATACCGTCAATAAGGGCGACCAACAACCAAATGCGTAGAGTAATATTGACCAGCTGATTAGCCACGGCTTTGGCGACAATTTCAGCGGTACTATGCGCATTGAGTTTGTGGGCAATGGATTCAATTTGTTTACTGACACAACCGTAACTGCGATTGAGTCTACCGGCGATTTGCTTGCGCAATTGTCCTTGGCAGAGCAATACCAATACGTCGGATTCTCGTTTGGTGAGTGGCCCTGAGTTGCTGAGGTTGGCATGTAGCTTCATGGTTTAGCCGCGTTTAAAGACATAACAGCGCAGTGAGCACGATTTGAGTCGTGATCTGACGACTAGGTAACCCAAGTAGCTGCGTTCTCGCTTGATCAGGCGAATTAATTGTTTTTTGGGCGGTAAATCGATGCCCTGGGTGTAGCAATATTGAATCAGCTCCGGCAAATTGATGGCGATTTCATCCTCAATGTTATTTGCGTGATTGATCAGGTGCTGTTCTCCATTGATGGTATGAAAGGCCTGCCAAAAGCAGCTGGTAACTTCTCTTATGGTGGGTTTGGCTGACACATGGCTTTCCAGTGTAGTCATACGGTGCTTTAAATCAGCCATGTCTTGCAATAGCGCATTGAATACCGCTGGGGATATGTCTATGTTCATAATGCACCCTTATTTTTATTGTCAATTTTTTGACACATTTCAAACATTGAGTTGATGAATACATTCATTTCATGATTTGAAACCTGTACTCCACGTATTTCGTAATTTTCGGAATCGAAGCGCAATAGCTGTCTAATCAAATCAACAAAGAGCGTGGCGTTACGCCGCCGTGCGTAATCTAGCAACACCTCAGTGCAGACAAATGCACCTCCATTGGGGCTTTCATCAATGACAAAGGCTGGACGACCTGATTCAACAACGGCTCTAGCCACTACTAAAGCTGAATCGCTGGATAAATACTGATGTGGAAAAAAACTAGCGCGGCCGGCCTGGGTTGATGTTTGCTTAAATTGGTCTGTATCCAGTGTGTTAAAAACTGCATCCAGATCAAATAGTCCGGTTTGATTAGTGGGAATTAGGGTGTCATTGATAATAATGGCTGACATGGTGCGCCTCCTAAAACAGGGCTAAATAACCCATTTCAATTACACGGTTGTGCAGGTGTAATATCGATATGGGAATAATTGTTTACATACCGGGATCGATAGAATGGGTTGTGTACCTGCCTGGCCAGATGTCGTCGATTGATTTGCCGATTTTCTGGGCAATGTGTTCTGCGATGCGGCGGGATGTGGTACGCCCGTAAATGACTTCTTTTACCGCAGTTTTAGAGACTTCCAGGTCTCTTGATAAATCGGCCTGGGTAATCCCGGATTTCTGAATTTCGGCTTTTATGTCAGCAGGATGCATGGGCGTTTTTTCGGTTATCATGGTTTACTCATAAGTTTTTTTTAAAAGGTTCATTAATTGCGTATATGATGATTTACGTTGTCAAGGATTTTTATGGAAATCTTAATTTCCATTGGTAGGAGATTACGCGAAGTCAGAGAAATGGCTAAAAAATCTCAACCCGAGTTTGCAGCTATTGCCGCAGAAGCAGGTGTGCCGGGAGCAACCAGGCAGTCACAAGCAAATTACGAAAAAGGCAAACAGTCGCCGTCCGCTTTATACCTAGCCGCTTTAGCAGCTAAGGGATATGACATGCAATATGTGATCACAGGGATTAAAGGGGATGAAAGTGCTTTATCTAGTAGCAAATACCGCGCATTAACCCAGCAACAGGAGGCGCTACTAAATAACTGGGACCAATGTCCCAAGGAGTTGCAAGACGCCATCTCTCAGTTGGCGCTTGCGGCCAGAAAAGACAGGAATGTTGTCAATAAAACACAGAAATCGGCATAAACCGTAGGAGTGCAAATGACCCGGAAGCAGTCAAAAAAATCGCCTGAAATAGAACGGTTATTAGACGTGATGGCAACACTGAAGGAGACACCCAGCAGCATGGAGGAGAAAACCGGAATTTCGGCACGGACGATCAATAATTACATTTGGGGTGACAACCCGTTAGGTGGTCAATTGCTACGATCCCTTAATGAACAGTATGGCGTGAGCATAGATTGGTTACTCACCGGTCGCGGGACTATGTTTATGCAGGCTGATAAGCAGCAGAACCCGCCACGCTTTTTGGTGCGCTTTCAGGAGGATTTTCAGGCTGATACGTTTCAGGATCAGCTATGGTTGATGGCGCGTTGCATTGAGGAGTCGATGTACCAGGGCGGCGGTTGGCCGGGTGAGGATTATTCTCTGGTTGATTTGTATAGCTTGGCCATGCCGTATGCCTTGGAAAAATTGCGGGAAGGCGGGGTAAATTTATTGGCTAATGCCAGCGCTGGACAATAATTTTTAAGAAAGGCCTTCGGAAAAGCGTGACATCGTAACGTATTGCGTTTTTTAGCGCCTAACTACTTGTTTTTATTATATTAATTATGATTTTTAAATTTGTAACATATCCGTGACAATCCGTAACAGCCTTTTTTTAAAAAATCGATGCAAGCCTTGGTACACGTGGCTTGTAGCATTATTTTTGGGTGATTGATTTTTGTAACAGCGGCGTGATCATTTAGCGTGACATTGTTATGGTAACTTTACAGTAATGTCACAGTTAACATTTTTTATAAGTTATTGTTTTTTAATGTAACTATTGTGTTGTAAAAGTAATGTTTACGATGTCACGCTTTTCCGAAGGCCTTTCCAAATTTTTTTTAATTCATGTTGTATGCGGGCGCGTACGTGCGCGTAGTGTGTGTTAAGTATCTGTTAAACAAGATAAAAACGGTAAATGGTCAGTTCAGATTGATAGGCAGGGGATTCCGCGCGTTAAAAAGTCGTTTGTGTTACGCTCTGATGCCGAGCATTTTGAGCGTGAGTACTTGCTTTCGTTTCATAAACCGGCGAGTGCTCATGTTGATCAACGTTCATTGCTGGAATTGACTGGAATCTGGTACCGGTACCACGGGATTAATTTGAGTGATGGTGTGGCCAGGCTGGCCATCCTGGAACAAATGGCGGCTGATTTAGGCAATATTCCGGCTGTGGAACTGACGCCACAACAGTTTATGGAGTATCGATATCGATTGATCAATCGGTCAATCAAGCCTATCTCTGCTAAGACGTTCAATAATCGGCATGGGTATCTTGAGGCTATGTATCGGAAACTGCGTAAGCTTAAGATCATTGATTATGAGTGCCCTATTGCCGAAACAGAAATGATTAAGGTGCATGAACGGCAGTTGGGATATTTGTCTGAGGCTCAGATTGAAGAGTTGTTTAGCTGTTTAAAAGCATGCAGAAATGAAAGCGTTTGGTGGATTGCTCAGCTGTGTATTCGCACGGGTGCCCGCTGGGGAGAGGCTGAGAAATTGAAGCGCAAACAATTGCACACCGGCAAAGTCACATTCGAGTTTACCAAGTCTAAAAAGATCAGGTCTGTGCCGCTGGATCCT
>CAIUWU010000103.1 GCA_903902945.1 uncultured Pseudomonadota bacterium | reverse complement strand
TTCAGGACCGTGATCATGGTGATCGTGATGATCATCGTGTTCAGCTACGACAGAAGCCATATTTAAATACCTCAGCAAAAATTAGAAAATGCGTTCAATCTGAAATTAGTCTTTTTTCTCAGAGACAACTTTATCAGGCTTAACTTCGCCAAACTCCTTACAAAGTTGCGGCGCATTATCAATATCGGGATATAAATCATCCAGATCGTCCAATGATAGTGCATGACAAGCTTGAACTTCATCGCCTACTTTATTACCCAATTCAGGACTGTTTCTCAGATAGGTTATCAATGAAGCCAGTTCATCAGCAGGCAATTTTTTGAATGCCGGCATTTTGCTCGTACCTGCCTGAATGAATCCCATCAACTGATGAACCTCGCCGGTTACTTTGGCGCTGCCACTCAAAGCTGGATACCATCCTGAAATACCTTTGCCATCAATCTGGTGACAGGCAACACAGTTTCTCAGATAAACAGACTCACCTTTCGCCATTAAAACGGAACGGGTTTGCTTACCCAAATCAGGCGCTTTATTTTGTTTTTCAAGCTCAGCCTTAACCCATGCATCATACTGATCTTGTTCCATTGCAATCACGACAATAGGCATAAAGCCATGGTCGCGACCACACAACTCAGTACATTGACCACGATAAACACCCGGCTTATCAACCGAGGTCCAGGCATCGTTGACAAAACCGGGATTAGCATCTTTTTTCCAGCCCAGATCAGGCACCCACCAAGAGTGGATTACATCAGCCGCTGTAAACAAGAAACGGATTTTCTTTTTAACAGGAATAACCAAAGGTTTATCGACATTCAGCAGATAATTAGGTACTGAGCGAGGATCAATCGAACTTACCCGATGCGCTTTTTCACTCGCCTCATCCAGATGGCTTTCAAAATGTAAGCCGCTATCCAGATATTCGTAATCCCAATACCATTGCTTACCGGTTACCTTGATAGTCATATCAGAGTCTTGAACCCGATCCAGATCAATCACAGCTTTAGTTGCTGGAATTGCCATAGAAACCAGAATCAGAGTCGGAATAATGGTCCAAATAATTTCAACGGTGGTATTTTCGTGAAACTGCTCCGCTTTATGCCCTTTCGATTTACGGTGATGAAAAATCGAATAAAACATGGTGCCGAATACAGCAATACCAATGAAGACGCAGATCCACAAAATCAGCATATGCAGATCATAAAGCTCGTTACTGAGCTGCGTAACCCCTCGCATAAGGTTAAGTGTGTAGTCTGCATAAGCTGTTTCCAGACCCAGGGTCATCAAAAACAAACCAGCAAACAGTTGCTTCGTTTTCTTCACGGAGTAGCCTCCTCGATTGTAGTTATAAACTTGTGCGCAGAGTAAACCGCCCTCTAAAACATAAATTCAGAGCGCCGCTTATTTTTTGTCGCAATTAACCGGTTAATTTTAACCTATCAGAACCCGGTAAACCAGCAAAGCTTGTCCAAATTCCAGGACAACGTAAAAAAGGCTTGGCAGTAACAACACTGTCAAGCCTTTTGGACCGAGGCATTTTGAGCTGACCCAACCTTACATTTTTTGAGCTAAATCAATTTTTTAAGCATTTTCAGATCGATTTGCAAAGCCAGAAGCTCGAAATCCTGACACGAAAGATTAGGAAATACACCCAGCAATGGCACGTCGAGATTGCTTTTTAAAAAATCGATATTAGCCTGTAAACCCTGCATAACCGGATCAATGACTACTCCAACCCAGCCGACACACTGCTTGCTTGCCCGGTTGATTGCCTCCAGAGTCAATGCAGCATGATTGATACAACCTAATCGCAAACCCACCACCAAAATAACCGGCAACTGCATATATTCTGCCAATTGGGCATTGGTTAAATCTGAACTTAGCGGTGAATACCAGCCTCCGGCACCTTCAACCAAGACCACATCCGCATCACGTTCTAATTGCTTGAAGCTTTGGTTTATCAAATCAAGCTCAACCAAGCTATCACCACAAGCCAAGTGCGGAGATACCGCAGGTTCGAACGCATAGGGATTAATCAGTTGATAGGATCGCCAATCAGAAGCATGCAATTGCATCAACAATGCATCGGTATTTTTTAGCATGCCATCCTGCCTGCTACATCCTGCCGCGACAGGTTTCATTGCCGACACTTTCAAGCCCTGATTCCGAAAACAGCGCATCAATGTAACCGTCACCCAGGTTTTACCAACATCGGTATCGGTACCGGTGATAAAAAATGCCTTCGCCATTATCGCGCCCGCACCAGAATAATCTCGTAACTGGCAAGCACCTTATCATCAAGCATCGTTTGCCGATAACTTTCCATCATCTGTTGCAACTGACTCCGGGTTGTCGGCTTGCGCTTACGCCCCAAACTGACATTGTGAGCTCCGATCCCCTTCAATTCATGCATCAACTCCAGCACCGTACGATATTGATGTTGATACATCCGCGATTCAGCGCGGACATCAGTAAAACCCGCTTCCGCCAAAAAACCGACCACATCTGCCTGCGTATAAAACTGGTTAACATGATCATAGCTATCCACCTGAGCCCAGGCAGCTTTTAATTCCTGCAAGGTTTTTGGGCCGAAAGTAGCAAACACCAACTGTCCGTCAGACTGTAATAAACACCGGCATCGCCTGAAAACTGCTGGCAAATTCTCACACCACTGCAAAGCCAGATTAGAGTAAATCTGCTGCATCGAACCGGCAGTCAGCGCCAGATTCTCGGCATCCGCACACAAATATGCAATTTGTGAATCCAGGCTGTTTTTTTGACGCGCCGCTGTCAGCATGGGCAAGGCAATATCAACTGCCAGTAAAGCCTGCTGCTGATTAATTTCCAGTAACTGCCGCGTCAGAAAACCGGTACCACACCCCAAATCCATCACCCAGCCATCCGTTTCAACAGGCGGGAACAAGCTTAGCAAATCCCGCCCGACCTGACGCTGTAAGCCAGCGAGTTGATCATAACTCGAAGCGGCTGCGCCAAAAGACTGTTTGATTTTGCCTTTATCGAGATGAGTAAACTGCGTCATAACTGTTCTGCCAACAAATATTGCAATACCTGATCGGGATCAGATAAAAACGCCACATGCCCCGATTTCTGCAATACCCGTATCTCGATTGCCGGATGCAACTGTTGATAGGCGTCAGCTACTGCAACCGGTACCAATTTATCTTGCGCTCCCAGAATGACGAGCACCGGGCAAGACAAATCCCGCAGCTGAAATCGCACATCACCGTATTCAAGAATAGCCAAACCTGCCTGCAAAGCAGCCGGATCAGCAAACGGCCGGCTTTCTAATAACTGTCTGAGCTCTACTAATAGCCGCTTGGCATTATCCAAGCCAGTAACCTGCAAAGCTAAAAAACGCCACAGCGTTTGCCTGACATCCAGCGCCAGCTGCCCGGCAAACGCCTCCAGCACCGCAGCATCCACTCCTGGCCAGGCCTCGTTGGCGACAAAACAAGGATTAGCTGCCAACAGCATCAGCCCCGTCACCCTATCCTTCGCTCTGGCCGCCAGATCAACTGCCAGTATCGCACCCAACGACCAGCCCAGCAGCTTAAACTGGCTGACCGGAATCGCCTCCAGTAAAGCGCCAGTGATAGCCGCAAGACTGTTTTCGGCCAACGGCTCACTATAACCATGACCCGGCAAATCAATACAAATCACCTGATAATGTTCAGCCAGCCGTTCTGCAAAACTCTGCCAAATACCGCTATGCATAGCCCAGCCATGCAACATCACTAATGGCTCACCTGTACCGAAAATCTGATAATGCAGCCTGCTCACAACAGCACCTCCGGCAATACCGTCAGCAGAGCATCAATTTGTTCAGGCGTGTGTTCGGCTGACAAGGTAATTCGCAAACGCCCAGTACCCGCCGGCACTGTTGGCGGACGAATAGCACTTACCCAAAAGCCTAACTCGATCAAACGCTGACTCGCCTGTAAGGCCTTGTGACTATCGCCAATCAGAATCGGCTGAATCGCCGTCGGCGAATCCATTAACCGTAAGCCCTGCTGTAAAGCACCGGACCTGAACTGAGCGATTAAATGCCGCAGCGTGTCACGGCGCCAGCTTTCCTGCCGGATCAGTTTTAAACTGGCACGGGTTGCTTCGGCAACAGCTGCTGGCATCGCCGTGGTAAACACATAACTGCGCGCCTTTTGAATCAGAAACTCGATCAGCTCATCACTGCCAGCCACAAACGCACCAAAACTACCTGCTGCCTTGCCCAAGGTTGCCATCAATACCGGCACCTGTTGCTCAGTCAAACCAAAATGTTCAGTAATCCCAACACCCTTGTTTCCTAACACCCCAAAACCATGCGCATCATCTATCATCAAACCCGCCTGATACTGCTGCGCCACAGCGGCCAATGCCGGCAACGGCGCCAGATCACCATCCATACTAAATACGCCGTCACTGACAATCAGACTTCTGACCGAAGCCTGATCCAAACGCTGGCGCAGATCCTCGACATCGGCGTGGCGATAACGCTGAAAATCAGCGCGAGACAATAAGCCACCATCCAGTAATGAAGCATGATTCAGCCTGTCTTCAAAAACCCGGCCACCGCGACCAACCAAGGCAGACACTACCCCCAGATTGGCCATATAACCGGTCGAAAACAACAATGCTCGTTGTCGGCCGGTAAAGTCTGCCAGTTCTTCTTCCAGAGCATGATGCGCCCGCGAATGTCCGCAAATCAGATGCGCAGAACCGCTGCCGACGCCATAATCCTCGACACCCTGCTTAAACGCAGCCACAACCAGCGGATGATTGGCCAACCCCAGGTAATCATTACTGCAAAAATTGATCAGCTGGCGCCCATCAACCTTAATCAGAGTAGCCTGCGGGCCATCAACCACACGCCGCCGCCGGTAAAGCCCCTGCTGCTGCAATTGCCCTAAGCTTGCGGCGAAATCATAAAACCCGTCAGTCATCAGGCGTAACTTGAACCACCCATGTGTATCCCCAGGCGCTGGAATAATTGCTGATCATGATGCGTCATCGGATTATCGGTAGTCAGCAGTTTATCGCCATAAAAAATAGAATTGGCACCGGCAAAAAAGCATAAAGCCTGCATTTCATCACTCATCTCACGACGACCGGCCGATAACCGTACCCGCGATGCAGGCATCAGAATCCGGGCTACCGCGATGGTCCGGACAAATACGATAGGATCCAGCGCTTCACGACCATGTAATGGCGTTCCCTCAACCTGGACCAGCATATTGATAGGCACACTCTCTGGATGCTTCGGCATGGTCGCCAGCTGCAACAACAATTTCGATCTATCCGTTTCTGATTCGCCCATACCGACGATACCGCCGCAACAGACATTGATACCAGCATCGCGCACCCGCTCCAGGGTATCCAGGCGATCCTGATAACTGCGGGTAGTGATGATTTCCGAATAATAATCTTCCGAGGTATCAAGATTGTGATTGTAATAATCCAGCCCCCCGTCTTTTAAAGCTTGAGTTTGCTTTTCAGTGAGCATACCCAGCGTCACGCAAGTTTCCATACCCAGCGCTTTCACGCCCTGCACCATTTCCACCACCCGTTCAATATCCCGATCTTTAGGGCTGCGCCAGGCAGCTCCCATGCAAAATCTTGACGCACCTTGCTGCTTGGCCTGCTCGGCGGCTTCGATCACGGCTTCAACCGGCATCAAGGCTTCGGGTTTCAAATCGGAATCATAACGGGCGCTTTGCGGACAATAACCACAGTCTTCTGAACAGGAACCGGTTTTGATACTTAACAAACTACTCACCTGCACTTCATTAGCATCAAAAAACTGCCGATGAATACTATGCGCTTTAAACAGTAAGTCATTGAACGGCAATGCAAACAACGCTTCAACTTCAGCAAGTTGCCAGTCGTGACGTAAAACGGATTCCGGTGTAGCCGACATTCTGATAATCTCCAAACACATTGCAGGTCAAACAGCTCACAGGAACCTATCAACCCAATTAAACAAAATAAGTGAACAACTGGCTGAATATTATACAGAACAAATTATTACCGCCACGCTGTATCTTATGCGACAGCCCGGGACTGACAGTTTTTGACCTCTGCCAGGCCTGCTATGCCGAGTTACCCCGCAATCTGAACTGCTGCCGTCAATGCGGCGCCCGACTAAGCGTTGAGACAACAACTGATTTAATCTGCGGTCAGTGTCTGGAGTACGCACCGGGGTTCGATACGGCATTCATTCCTTATTTATATCAAGGCGGCGTGCGTCACCTGATCACCCGTCTCAAATTCAATCAGCAATATAAAAACGCCCGACTGCTAGCCGATCTGCTGCTGACCAGCCGACTTGAGAGTCAACCGGATCAACCGCAATGCCTTATCCCGGTGCCGCTGCATCCTAAGCGTTATCAAGAACGCAGCTTCAATCAATCGATTGAGATCGGCCGCCATCTGGCCCGGCAATTGCAAATTCCTTTATCACTGGATCACTGCCTGAGAATCCGCGACACACCACACCAGACTGAACTCAACGCCAGACAGCGTCAGCAAAATCTGCAGCAGGCCTTTGCCATTAAACAACCATTGCCTTATCAGCATATTGCGATTATCGATGATGTAGTCACCACCGGAACAACCGCTTCAATTCTGGCCAAAACCTTGAAACATCATGGCGTCAGCCGGGTTGATATCTGGGCCTGCGCCCGGACCTGAAAGCCGATTTAAGGGATTGCCCTTATTTTTTAGCCCAAAAAACGCGATAATAGCCCCTCGAAGTTCTACTCAATTAAGCATCATGACCACCGAAATCGCTGCAGAAGCCAACAGACGCCGTACCTTTGCCATCATCTCCCACCCTGACGCCGGTAAAACCACCATCACGGAAAAGCTGTTGCTGTTCGGCGGAGCCATTCAGTTAGCCGGTTCGGTCAAAGGCCGTAAAGCCGCACGCCATGCCACTTCCGACTGGATGGAAATGGAAAAGGAACGGGGGATTTCGGTGACGACGTCAGTAATGCAGTTTGAGCATAACGATGCCATCATCAACTTGCTCGACACTCCGGGCCACGAGGACTTTTCCGAAGACACCTACCGAACCCTGACCGCCGTCGACTCGGCTTTAATGGTAATCGACGTCGCTAAAGGCGTTGAGGATCGCACCATCAAACTGATGGAAGTCTGTCGACTGCGTGACACACCGATTCTGACTTTCATCAACAAATTGGATCGTGAAGGCCGCGAACCGATTGAATTACTCGACGAAGTAGAAAACGTCCTTAAAATCCAGTGCGCACCGATGACCTGGCCAATCGGTATGGGCAAACGCTTCAAGGGGGTTTATCAGTTATATAAAGATGAAATCCTGCTGTTCAGCCCGCACCACGGCGGCAGAATCGCTCAGGCCGAAGTGATTAAAGGCCTCGACAACCCCAAACTGGATGAATTACTCGGCGATCAGGCCCAGGAATTACGCGACGAAATCGAACTGGTGCAGGGCGCCAGTCATGAATTTGATCTGCAAAAATATCTGGCCGGTGAGCAAACCCCGGTATTTTTCGGTTCCGCCATCAACAATTTCGGCATCATCGAACTACTGGATGCCTTTGCGGAATTTGCGCCAGCACCAAAACCCCGCAAAGCCGAACAACGTCAAGTAGATCCGACTGAAGAAAAGTTTTCAGGTTTCATTTTTAAAATCCAGGCCAATATGGATCCCGCGCATCGTGACCGCGTTGCCTTCATGCGCATCTGTTCCGGCAAATTCGACAAAGGCATGAAGCTGAATCATGTTCGCATCGGCAAAAGCATTCAGGTTGCCAACGCGATTACCTTTCAGGCTGACAGCCGTAAAAATGTCGAAGAGGCGTTTCCAGGCGACATCATCGGCCTACACAATCATGGCACCATTCAGGTCGGCGACACCTTTACCCAGGGAGAGACCCTCAAATACGGCGGCATCCCCTACTTTGCCCCGGAACTGTTCCGCCGCGTGGTCTTAAAAGATCCATTACGCGCCAAAGCGCTGCAAAAAGGTCTGATTCAATTAACCGAAGAAGGTGCGACCCAGTTATTCAGACCCTTAAAAAATAATGATCTAATTCTAGGCGCGGTGGGTATCTTGCAGTTTGACGTTACCGCTCATCGCCTGAAAAGCGAATACAACGTTGAATGCGCTTACGATGTAGCACCGATCAACACGGTACGCTGGGTCAGTTCCAATAACCCTGCCAAACTGGAAGAGTTTAAGAACAAGGCTTTTGAAAATCTGGCTGAAGACGGCGGCGGCTATCTGGTGTACCTGGCCAGCAGCCGGGTCAATCTGCAACTGACTGAAGAACGCTGGCCGGATATTATTTTCAGTTCAACCCGCGAACTGTAATTATCAGAAAAGCAACCGGCTGAGCCAATCAGCCGGCATAAAAAAGGGGCTTTACAAGCCCCTTTTTGTATTCAGCTGGTTTGGCAACTTATTTAACGCTTTCTGCAATTTCGTTAAATGCATTGACGCGTGCTTTACCGGTATTTACCAGATCAACACCGTTAGCAATCAGCATAGGCACCAGACCTGGCGTGTTGTAAACAATCTTGCCCAGAAAAGCGACAACCGGCAGCGCCACGATTGCCCCGACCAATGAACCGCCCAACAGCTTGCTGATCAGAACCACCACATCCAGTGGCAGCAGAATCAAAGTACCGAAGTAAACCAGGACGATAAAGGTAAACAGCACAAAAACAACAAACTGAATCAGTCTGACCAGCGCAAGGTTAAGGTTTTTCATAATGTATTGTTCTCAAGTAGATGTAATCTTTTATTGGATTCAACGGGCTTGACAGGAATGAGGGTTTACAGCCGTTAAGTGGCGGGCATTATAAAATAAAAGCCTTGCCATTACCCAATTTTTTGGCCGGCAAGGCCTGATAACAGTGAGTTAGCCTTCCATCTCGGCACGAATCACAGCCAGCTGAGTTTTATCAATAAAACCGCTGTGCAACACTGCGCCGGCAATAAAACCACCCAAATGCGCCCACCAAGCCGACTCCGAAGCGGCTCCTGGAAACACGGCTGCTGTAGTTAACTCTTGTAACTGCATAATCACCCACAAGCCCAGAAACGCAATCGCCGGTACTTCAAAAAACAGCGGAAAAAACAGAATCGGCACCAGAATCACCACCCGCGCCTGCGGAAACCTGACAAAATAAGCCCCCAATACCCCGGCAATCGCCCCGGAAGCACCGACCACCGGCACCACCAGATTCTGCGCGAAATACCATTGCACATAAGTGGCAATCACCCCGCATAACAAATAAAACGCCAGAAAGCGCTTATGCCCCATCAGATCTTCAATATTATCGGCAAAGATCCACATGAACATCATATTGGCAATCAGATGCCCCCAGCCGCCATGAATAAACAGACTGGTCAGGAATGACAGATGATAATCGGGCGGCAAACCGAAATGCTGCGACCAGACCGGATTGGTATAACGAAACGGCACCATACCGTACAAATGCAGCATGCGCTGCACCATGTAATCGGGCATGGCCAGCATGATGGCAAATATGACAATACAAACAGCCATAATCGACCACGACACTATCGGTCTGCTATGACAGGGAATCGAATCTCGGATCGGTATCATATCGGCTATCCAACGGATTAATGTTTATCGATTACCGCGACAGGATCAGCAACACTTAATAGCCGATTCCGTCATGCCAGGCTTTTTCAAGCCGCTGAATCGACACCGGATAAGCGGTTTTCAGTTGCTGAGCAAATAGCGAAACCCTCAGTTCTTCGAGTTGCCAGCGGAACAAATCACGCTCAGGGGCCGGCATCGTGGTTTTTAACTGTTTCTCGATATGCTGCCAGTAACGCTGATGCAAGCGCTGCAAACCCTGCAAGTCAGCGGCAGAGGTTTTTTGTTTATCCAACCGGTAAGCAATCGCTTTCAAATAACGACTGATAGCAGCTAGCTGGTTAAACGGTGTATGCCTCAAAAACCCCTGATACAGCAACAAACTTAGCTGTTGTCCGACATCACTGCGCAACTCGGAGCTGATCTGCGGCTGGTTGAGCCGTATTTTCAGCGCCTGATAGTCTGCCATGATTTCCAGCAGATGCTTACCCAATTGATTACCAGCCGTGACCAGTTTTGATTTTTCACTGCCAAGGCGTTGTTCAAACTGCTGCTGGGTGCGAATCATCTGGCCTTCGACAAAGACATGACTAAAAATCACGAACAGCAGATCGTTTTTAAATTCACCACCCGGCCGCTCGCTCAACAAAGGATGTTTAGGCAGCTGGTTATAAGCCAGTTGCAGCGCCGGCGAAACACCGCAATTTTTAAGCAGATATTGAGCATCTTTACGGCATTGCAGCTGGAACAGCTTGGTCAGACCGTCAAAATGCGCCTGATCTGCCTTGACCTGGGTTTCAATAATCCGTACCGCAACGGTTTCACCCTCATCAATAATCGCCGGATAACCGACAAAAGTCTGCCCTTTCTGCATAAACTGCCAACTATCCGGCAAATCATCAAACACCCAGGCGATACAGCCCGAATAATTAATTTCGTCCTGTGCCAGCTTATCGAAACTGGCGACAGCAGTAGTGGCAAACTCGGCTTGCAGCTTGGCCAGATTACGACCATAACCCAAGGCTTTACCCTGCTCATCAATGACCCGAAAATTGAATTTGAGATGCTCGGCTAGCAACTGCGGCTGCCATTCATTGAGCGGTATCGATTCGCCGGTCAGCTTGCGTAAGCGGTTGCTCAGCCAGTCATACAGCGAACCTTTGAAATCCGGTTCGATTTCCAGACATTGTTTGACAGTCTGCGGCACCGGCACAAAATGTTTACGCAAATGCTTGGGCAAAGCCTTAACCAGCGCCACCAACTTTTCTTCCAGCATCCCCGGCACCAACCATTCAAAGGCTTCGCCACGAATCTGATTCAGCTGATGCACCGGCACGATTGCGGTTACCCCATCTTCGTCGTGCCCCGGTTCAAAACGGTAATGCAATTCAATGGTCAGATTTCCAAGCTTTTTGCTGTCGGGAAAATCCCAATCATTAATGGCATTTTCCTGAGTGCGGGTCAGATCTTCTTTAGTGAGGAACAGAATTTTCGGTTGCTCGCGTTCGACTTTTTTTCGCCACTGCTCCAGGGTAATGCCGTTGACCACTTCGGGTGGCAGTTTTTGGTCGTAAAACTGAAACAACCATTGTTCATCTTCGATCAGATCAACCCGACGCCCTTTGTGCTGAATATAACCGACCTCTTCCAATAAAGTCTGATTAGCCCGGAAAAACGGTGCGTTACTGTGGTAATCCTGCTCGACCAGTGCGTGCTGAATAAACAAAGTCCGTGCCGCCTTGGCATCGACTTTTTCATACGGCACCTTGCGCTTGGCTTGCAGAGTCAGACCGAACAGCAAAGTCCTTTCATAAACGGCACTGCGCGCGGCATTCTTTTCCCAGTGTGGATCGTAGTAATTACGCTTGACCAGGTGCTGAGCACAGGCTTCGACCCATTCCGGTTCTATCCTCGCCACAATTCGGCCATAGACCTTGCTGGTTTCAACCTGCTCAGCCGCCATGATCCATTTCGGCCGCAGCTTGTGCTGCCCGGAACCGGGAAAAATAAAAAACTTCAGGCCGCGGGCTCCCAGATATTCATACTGCTCATGCCTGAAACCAATATTGGACAACAACCCGGGTAACAAAGCGCAATGAATCTGCTGATAATTAGCCGGATTGCCACTAACTTTCAGTCCCAGATCCCCCATCGCCACCTGCATGATCTGGCTATGAATATCGTGCCATTCGCGCATGCGGATATAAGAGAGGAAATTATCCTGACAATATTTGCGCAGCTTGCTGTTACTGAGATGCTGTTTCTGCTCTTCAAACGCCTGCCACAGATTCAGCAGGGTCAGAAAATCGGATTCTTCGGCACGAAACTGGGCATGTTTTTGTTCCGCCTGAGGCAGCTTATCAGCAGGTTTGTCGCGCGGATCCTGAATACTCAAAGCTGAAACAATAATTGCCACTTCGCGCAAAGCACCTTGCTCATGGGCCGCCAGTAACATCCGCGCCAGTTTGGGATCGGTGGGAATCTTGGCCAGTTGCCGGCCTATCGGCGTCAGCTGGCCCTGTTTATCGAGGGCATCGACTTCAAACAAAGCGTTTTTGCCGTCGCGGATCATCTTATCTTCGGGCGGCTCGACAAACGGGAAATCTTCAATATCACCCAGTTTCAGCGCCGCCATTTGCAAAATCACTGACGACAGATTGGTACGCAGAATTTCTGGTTCGGTGAATTCAGCTCTGAGCAGAAAATCTTCCTGCGAATACAGCCGGATACAGATACCGGCTGCGACCCGACCGCAGCGGCCGGCCCTTTGATTGGCGCTGGCTTGTGAGACCCGTTCGATCGGCA